>JAGLNY010000062.1 GCA_023139255.1 Spirochaetales bacterium | reverse complement strand
CAGAATCTATGGTTCCAGCTTCAGCCGGGGTTGAAGCCGCAGTTGATATCTTCAATTTTTTGGATATAGGGTATAGGTACGGATTTATTCTGGCTGGTGAGAACATTGCCGGGACGGCCTCTTTCGGGGAGATGTTTTTATTCCTGCATTGGTAGCTCTTCTGCTAACATCTTTTGTTTTTCTTCCTTGATTTGCATTGCTTGTATTTTTTCTTCCACATCTTTCCGTTTCAGCAATGTAAGATTACTAAATATGGAACGAAGGGATTTCTTGAAATGTGAATCAGCAGATTCATAATCTCCTGAGTTTTCCGCAATGAGCCCGGCATGATACCAGGCCTCTGCAAATGCCGGGTTGGATTCAATGACTTTCTTACAGGTTTCTTCCGCATTTTCCCAGTCACCTATATTAATATAGGATGCAGTCAAATTGTCCAGAATATCCGGTGTTGAATCATAATCTACTGCCTCAAGGTTCAGTTCAAGTGCACGTTCAGCATTTTCTGTGTGAAGGAGGAAATACCCCAGTGTACTATAAATATGTGTTGTCCTGTAGCGGTCCTCCCCGTCCAGCAGGTTTTCAAGAATTGAGACAGCTTCCTCTTTTTCATCGTTATACCAGAATAAGAGAGCTTTGTAGGATCTCAGATACTTTATTTGGGAAGTAGTTTTATTCTTTGCTTCCAAAAAAGTAAAAAGTTGTTCCGCCTCTTCATATTTATCATATTTGAGAAGTGATACAGCAACAAGGCAGCCGTTTTTAATCGATAATCCTGCACGGGCTGCTTTAAGCATGTATTTCAATGTTTTTTTGTGATCTCTGTTTCTACCGGCCCTTAATCCGAAGATGTACCAGATATTTCCACGTCCGGAAATCAGAGTGTATAATGCTGCAATAAGTGGTATCCCGAACCGGGCAAGAGGGGGCAGGGGAAGAAATAGCGGTACCAGAATAATTGCCGCTTTAATTAAACCTTTAAATTTAGAAGACTTCATGCATTAACTCCAGATTTCATTGATGTGGTTTGTATAGTAATACCTTTGATGGACTGTAGCAAGTTCATGTACCCGTTTTCCCGATGATTCTCCCAGCTTCGGTCTCCATTCTCCTGCCTCCGTGCTCCGATCTCCCGTTTCCCGTCCAACTTTCCAACTTTCCACTTTCTACTTTCTACTTTCTACTTTCTCCCACAGGGCTTGAACAGTGCTGTACAACATCGTACACTTGCTTAATGAAATCTAAAATCTACATAATGGCAGGGGGCAGCGGCACACGTCTTCGTCCTCTGTCCCAAACGGGAAAAGGTCAGCTTCCAAAGCAGTTTTTGAAAATTGTGGGAGATGTCACACTTCTACAGGAAGCAATTAAGCGAATCCCAACAGAACTGGATGTGGGGATTATTCCTGAAAAGCGTTATACGGAAGAAACCTATAGACAGGCTGCAGAGATAGGCCGGCAGGTAACTGTACTGGAGGAGCCGTTCGGTTGTAATACTGCTGCCGCAATCCTGTATGCGGCACTTTTTGAGTACAAAGCTCAGCATAACGCTGAAAAAGTACTCTGTTTTCTTCCTGCAGACCACAAAATGGATGAAGAAATTTTCAAGGAGCTTCTGGATCGGGCGATTGCAGTTGCTGATGAAACCGGACAGATTGTTACAATTGGTATCAAACCGGAGATAGCTGAGACAGGCTATGGGTATATTCAGGCCGGGAATCATATGGACGGGACACTTGCTGCATATCAGGTTGAGAGATTTGTGGAGAAGCCGGACAAAGAGACAGCTGAAATGTATGTGCGTGATGGGAACTATTTCTGGAATGCCGGGATATTTATCGCTAAAACCGAAGTATTAATTAAGGCGGCTGAGAAGCACTGTCCTGAAATATATCAACCGATAGCTGATGCGGTATTTATGAAAAGTACAGCAACAATTTCTGATGCATACAGGGAAATCAAAAAATCGGGATGGAATATCTCAATTGATTATGCTTTGATGGAGAAAATAGCCTCACAAATTGCCCTGATACCTGCCCCGGCTGAATTAGGATGGAATGACCTGGGAAACTGGGAGTCTCTGTATAGGTATATGGAAATTGATGCAGAGGGAAATGCTTTCTTCCCCGGTATTCCGGGAGAATTTTCCGATTCATCAAATGTTATGCTGTGCAATTATACTAATTTACCGGTAAGAATAGAAAATTGCTCAGATCTCCTGATTATCTCAACTGAGAATGGTATACTTATCAGGAAAAAAGACGACGAAGTATGAGAATTATGTACAGCTGCATACTTGTTCAATTATGTTATAATGTTTATTATTAACATGCTAATGAGTCAATATCCAACTTTTATATGGGAGCGGCAGAGTGGAGCAACAGACATACCAGGAAAGCCAGAATGAAATTTCATTAAAAGATATCTTAAGAATTGTCCGGAAAAGAAAATTTTGGCTTGCCGCGACATTTATTATTGTCGTCGGTCTTGTGGCAGGTTATTTATTCAGGGCAACTCCAATTTTTCAGGCAAGTGCCACCTTGTGGGTTGAACCGACCCAGAGCAGCAGCTCATTTGAGGATATTTTTTCTCTTCAGGGGGGCACAAGCACCACCAGGATATCAACAGAAGTTGAATTGATAAAGAGCCGCAGGAATATTGAGAAAATCATTGAGGACCTTGATCTCCTTGATTACTACACACGTCTCTCCGGGGCAAAAAACAGGACTACTATTAACAGCTTAATAGGTTCTATCTCGAATATGATAGCTGTATCAACGGTAAAAGATACGAATATTGTCCGGATATCCGTAGACAATGAGAACCCGAATCTTGCCAGGAATATTGCGAATACATTATCAGTAGTGTATAACGATATGCTCAAAGAACTTGCTCAGGAGTCGTTTACGGTTCGCAGGGAGTTTATTGAGTCTCAGATTGGTGCTACAGAGCAGCAGGTGCTTGATGCAGAGAACCTGTTACGGGAATTTAAGGAAGATAAAGGCATCTATATTCTTGATGAGGAAGCTAGGCTGCTTCTTGAGAATGTGACTTACTATGAAAAGCAGATCGATCCTTATAATATTCTGGTAAGTGAGGCAGAAAGTAAAATTTCCGCATTCTCGGAAATCCTTGCAGAAAATGGGGAACAGCCGGTTCTCTATGAGAAAATCTCATTGGATCCTCAATTAAGATCAATCAGGGCGGAAATGTTCAGGGCTAAACTGGAACTTGCCGGTTATAGGGATACAACAAGCCCGGTTCTTGGGCGCGAATCCTCCAGGCAGGTAGAGCTGTCCACCAGGATAATCCGGCTGGAAAATGATCTGAATCAGCAAATTCTGGAAATAGTTTATAATGCTGCAAAGGAAGATTTGAGTTCCTATATACGCCTTGTGTATAAAGAGTTGGCAGACGCGTATGCCTTGAAATACGTGGCTGAGATTGATATTAGTTATCTAACACAGCTTCGTAACAAGTACGAAGAGAAGATGATAACCTTGCCGGCTCTGGAGCAGCAGCTCCTGGATCATCAAAGGGATGTTACGGTTAAACAAAATCTCTATATACTTTTATTGGAGAATTTTGAAGAAGCAAAGATAGCGGAAGCGGCAGTAACCGGAACTTCCACTATTATTGACCAGGCTGTAACCCCTTTAAGTCCTATAAAACCAAATAAGAGAATGATGCTGGCAATTGGCGTACTGCTGGGACTTTTTCTGGGGATCCTCCTGGTATTCCTTGTAGAGGCGTTTGACGATGCAATCCGTGATGAGGAGACAATTCGCAGGACTTTGGGATCTGAACTTCCGATACTTGGACGTATTCCTCATCTTATTTACGATGAAAGCCAGAAATATCCTGAACTCATTGTATATAACGACCCTACAGCGCCTCCTTCGGAGGCTTACAAATTGATTTCTACCAATGTATTGTACAGCTCGGTTGAGGCACCGAAAGTAATCAGTGTAACCAGTGCGGAAATGGCTCAGGGTAAAACATCAATTCTGGCAAATGCAGGTATAGCAATGGCTCAGAATGGGCTCAGTACACTTTTAGTTGATGCAGATATGCGTAAACCCCGGCTTGAGAAAGCTATGGGTTCCCCGCGGTCACAGAGTGGTATGGTTAACCATCTGCTGCAGGATATGGATCTTGATGATATCATCCAGACGCCGCTTGATGAGCTGCCGAACCTGAAACTTTTGGCGGTTGGCCCGCTGCCCCCAAACCCGACAGCTCTTCTCACTTCAGATAAATTCCAGAAAATGCTGATAACGTTGAGAAAGAAATATGACATGATACTTATAGATCTCCCGCCGCTGCTTGCTGCATCTGACGCGCTTATAGCTGCCCGTGTATCTGACGGTATAGTTATGGTTGTACGTTCCGGGCAGTCCTCAAAATACGGGCTGAAACTTGCCGCAGAAAATATCAGTAATTCGGGGATCCCAATCGTGGGAATTGTAATCAATGATATTACCCGGGAAGATTCCTATCATTATTATCATTATTACTACTACTACAGTGATACCGGGGAAAAAGCAGCAAGTAAGAGGAGACAGTATAAGTCACAGTACCGGAAATCTACCAGAAGATATAGAAAACGAATGTCGGCGTTATCCGGAAAAAAACGAAATGTGGTAAAAAAGCGTGCTTCAGTATTGGAAAATGGGGTAGAGATTATTAATCTTGAGAAACCAACAATCCCAAAACCTGAAATAAAGCCGGAGCCGGAACTTAAGCCGGAACCTGCTGTTCCTGAAACTGAAATTGTCCCGGACGATGTGATTGATGATGATGTGATAGATGACGGTGTGATAGATGTTGATGAAATTGACGATGATGTACTAGACGACGAAAGTGCTCCTGTTTTACCCGTCTCCGGGAAACCTTCTGTAAACAACAGAAACAGAGAGACGCGGCCAAAGGTGAAAAGCCCATTCGATTATATAACTGAGCTGGAGCAGGATGTGCTGCAGGAAGAGAAAAACAAAGAAGAAGAAGATGATACTACTACTGAGTAGGTTTTATTGTGGGAATGATTGATATTCACTCACATCTTCTTCCCGGAATTGATGACGGAGTCAAGACAGAGGAAGAGGCTGAAAAACTATTACTACTTTATAAGAATGCAGGAATCTCACGTATTGTCTGCACGCCTCATCTTGCAAATCCCTATGTTAAAACACATGTTCTCGGGATCAGGGATGCTTATACCTGGTTTAAGGAAGCAGCCGTGAATTACGGAATAGAGGCTATTCTTGGGTCGGAGCTCTATATTGGCCTGGATGAGAGCAAATTCATCCCTTTCCTTGATAAATTCTTGCTGGTAGAGACTTCGATGCTGGTTGAACCTCTCTATCTGCTGGATAAGATCTTCGCACTCCAGCTGAAAGGTTTCAGTATTATCATTGCCCATATTGAAAGGTTTTCATGGATTTCCGTAACTTCACCTACAGCTAAGAGAATGCGTGAAATGGGTGTATATTTCCAGGTTAATATTCAGGGGATCGAAGATGGCAGTGCTGAACCGTATATAAAGAAAAATTGGGTCGATTTCATTGCAACAGATAACCACGGGATAAGCAGAAGAGCCCCGGTAAATCTCGATATATTCCATAAATATCCTGAGATAATGGTAAGGTCAATGAAAATTCTCAATCTATAACGTGACTTTTAATCCAATTTATGCAATAATTTGTCCAATCGCGCACTTTTTTATTAAAGGGGTAGCCTATGCTCTTGGATATAACTCTTACAAATTTTCGATCAATAAAGAAAACCCAAACAATTTCATTTGAGGCGGCAACAGATAAAAGTCTTGATGCACAGCAGCTTATCAAAGTGGATGAGAGAATCGACCTGATTAAGGTTGCAGCAGTTCTGGGACCGAACGGCTCCGGGAAAAGTGCTGTATTGCGTGCAGTTGAAGCTGTCAGATCTTTTGTCCTGGCTGGCGAAAACGAGGTTAATCCGCTAGGCATTATGACCGGTTCCTCTTTTGCTTTTGATAAAGCATGGTCTTCAAAACCCTCATCCATAACCATCCGTTCAATACTTGGAAAGGATGAAGAGACAGGTTTAGCAAAGATTTTCTGCTATACACTGGAGGCAGACCGGGAAAAAGTCCACAAAGAGACCCTGTTTTTACAAATCGGGAGATCAACCCGGCGTATGTTTGAGCGTGAGCTGCTTGTCCCGGAAGAGGGAGGACAGAATAAGAGTACGCCTGTCTATGCATTTAGCTGGGGAAAAAGATATTTTGGGGAAAAGAAAAAACTTGGAAAGAAAGTACCGGCAAACCGGTCCTTTCTTCAGACAGCCGCGCTTGCAGACGGAGAATCCGCCCTGCCCATGTATAACTGGTTCAAAAACTCTCTATCAGTAATCCCATTGGGGCTCTCCTCAGTCAGTGAGAAGATGATCATACAGGCCCTGAAGAATAAACCTTCCTGGAGAAAGAAAATCATTAATTTTCTCTGGTGCATGGATCTTATGGATATCCGGGATATACGTATTGCGGAAAGAGAGACAGAACGGCTTATTTATATACATGGAGCCGGCGATAATAGATTTGCGAGCTACTTCTCAAGTGAGTCGCTGGGTGTCCGGCGGCTTACCCTGATCGCCATAACTTTCATGGAAGCATTTATCGGGAATAAAACGGTGATTTCAGATGATTTCAGTCTCTTTCTCCACCCCGGTGTAACAAAGCATTTACTGAAGATTTTTGTTCGTGGTACCAATAAAAGTAAATCCCAGCTTTTTATCTCCGGAGTGGATATGACTCTCCTGGATGATACTTTGATTCGAAGAGACGGCATATGGTTTACCACAAAGGGACGAGGCGGGGGATCAATTTATTACAGCCTGTCTGATTATAAATACCGGCAGAAACACATTGCTTCCCAAATGTATACCAATGGTGCATTCGGGGCTCTGCCCATTCTTTCTGACTTTATCTTTGATCCGGGGAAGGAGAACTAACACCATGGCAAGAAAACGTAATTTCAAGGAACCAAGAACACCCCTGCTGCTTCTGACTGCCGGGGAAGATGAAGCTCTCTATTTTTCACAGATGAGACGAGACTGCAGGTACTCAAATATGCAGGTTTTTCAGAAAAGCTCTGATAGCAAGTCTCTTATAGAGATGATTAAAGAGGCTGGAAAGTTGCGGCTGGAACATGGATTAGGGACTGCCTGGTGTGTTTTTAATCCTTTTGATATTGAGCTTTCGCCACGGGAACTCACGGAGAGCCGTGCCCTGGCAGAAAAAAAACGCATAGCTTTGGCCTATACAAACCCGGGAATTGAATTCTGGTTTTATCTGCATTTTGCGATTCCTGATACCCCTTTCAGGAGCAGGGAAGATGCTGCAGAAGCCTTGCGGCGGTATATCCCGGAATATCGATTAGGAACACGATTCCTTAAAGATCAGGGTGTTGACTTGTATATGAAACTTTTTACCAATAAAGCCCAGGCAGTCCTGCATGCAAATAGATTTAATATGCTGTTTGGGGACAGGGTAGGAATGAGCGGACCCAGATTGGATTACTCCTGTACGATCCCGAAATTTTTGAAAAGTGTTAGTGATGTGTGTGGAAAGTGTTTTATCTCAAAGGGGCAGAATGCCGCAGAACTGCAAAACTATTAGCACACTTTCTCTTGACCCTGAACATTAAAGGTGAATATACTTGGCGCCATGAATTGGAATGGAATTAATCTGGTAATATATGTCCTCGCATTTGCAGCCGGCTGCATGAATATATGTTTGTCTGTTATTTTTCATACCCGCAAAGGGTATCCCTGGACAAAGTATTATCTTGTATTTCAGATATCCATAACCTTAATCCTGATAATTTATGCACTTCGTCTCTATGCAAACGTTTTTATTGAGGAGTACTCACCGGTACTGCAGACAGTGTACACTGCGCTGCTTTTTCTTGACATTGCGTTTCTTATCTATTTTATTCCCTATTTTACCTCCTGGGTGATTGCCTCGCCCTGGTCTGCTCTCTACAAGATCACATTTGGTATCCTCAGTACTATTTTTGTTGCTATAGCCACCCTGGAAATAGTTCTTGGACCGTTTCCCAGCTTCAGGGCAATCCTGCTGGCAATTTTCTTCGGTGTATTCACATTCTCTATTGTGGTATTGCTTAAGAACCTGAAATCAATCAGGGATAAGGATGCCCGAACTATCAGCACATCATTTATCATCCTGTCCGCCCTCATGGTTCCCTTTATCATGATAGATGTTTTTTTTACGATACAGGGACTGGCAACGTTACCTATCTACTATTTCTGGATATCCCTGATTATTCTTATCTATCTGGTTAACTATTTTATTCATATTCCGGAATCCCCGGGTAATGTGATTGATGTAAGACTACTCGACAGGTTTCGCATTACTGACCGGGAGAAAGAGATAGTTGAGCAGATACAGCTTGGCCTTACCAGTAAAGAGATTGCCGGACTGCTTTCGATATCCGTAAATACGGTAAATAACCATATTGCCAACATCTATGCAAAGACTGAGGTTCGGAGCAGAATTGATCTGCTTAATCTCCTTAAGGAGCGGAAGTAGGAAACGTGCAGTAATTGCTAATCAATCCGTGAGTCTTGATCTTTTTTATTTTTTTCTATGAGTAACTTCATTTCGGCTACAAGCTGCATGGGATCAGGAATATTATCATCGGTAGGATACTTTCGCACTTTTAGCAGCAGATGAGGTTCTATCTGCAAGGCGTTGGCAATATTGATCTGAAGTTCGAAAGAGGGAGTATTTTTTCCTGATTCGATTTGACCGATTGCACTTTTAGAAACATTTGCAGCTTCAGCAAGCTGTGCCTGGGTATAGCCTAAAAGAGATCTGTAATACTTGATATTTTCAATTAATAGTTTCTGGTAATCCATGTAAAAAATAGTAACACCATTGAGCAACTAGTTAAATTAAGCTAGAGTAATCAAAAAGTGAGCCAGTCTCACCAAGGTGTTAATAGTATTAAAAAAACGCTGCTGATTACCTCGATTAATATTGATAAAACCCGGTTATTATATTCGCAGATCAAAAATATAAATGATGCAGTTATCAGGAAGATTCTCCAAAAGCTGGATTGCGATGTTATCGATATCCTGGAGAGTTGTAACCATGCTTCTCTACCGGAAATTTATGAAGACAGCTTTTCAGGCAATGCAGTAATTTTTGAGTGGTGGCTGTTAGATGAAGATATCCAATCTATAACATGTGATAAGCAGCAGGTAGAATACCGTTTTTCTCTCTATCACGGAAGTGATGGGTTATCCCGGATTATCGACCGGGGATCCTTATTGCCTGCCGATCTCTCTGATATTAACGAAATACGGGAAAATATAACCCTTTATCTCATGGATTTTCTTCAGCAGTATCAATTTGCATAACCTGATCTGTGCATGTTTTCGACCATGTTTGCAGGAATTCATCTTGAATTAAGCAGAAATCTCAGGTATAACAAACAATCACAGGAAAAGGATAACAGATTACTATGAGTGTACGAGTACGATACGCACCATCCCCAACCGGGCTTCAGCACATAGGCGGAATCCGGACAGCTTTGTTTAACTACTTTTTTGCCCGGTCACAGGGTGGAAATTTAATTCTGCGAATTGAGGATACCGATCAGGAGCGGGCAACAAGCGAGGCTGTACAGGATCTCTATGACATGCTGGACTGGCTTGGGATATCATGGGACGAAGGTCCCGAAAAGGGCGGTGATTTCGGTCCCTATATACAGTCCGAACGGAATGAAATATATCGTGAATATACAGAAAAGCTCATTGCTGATGGGTATGCCTACCGATGCTACTGTACCCCCGAACGCCTGACTGCGCTTCGTACGGAACAGGAGCGTAGTAAAAGCAAGGAGAAGGGGTACGACCGTTATTGCAGGAACCTGGAAGATGGCGAACGCAGAGAACTTGAAAAGAGTGGAAAACCCTATGTTATCCGGTTTAAAGTGCCGCTGGAAGGGAAAACGTCCTTTAATGATGTACTAATGGGAACTATAAGCCGCAAAAACAGGGATATCAACCCTGATCCGGTACTCGTGAAATCTGACGGGTTTCCTACCTATCATCTTGCAAATGTGATAGATGATCATCTGATGGGTATTACTCATATCATGCGGGCACAGGAATGGATACCGTCCGGATCGCTGCATATACTACTGTATGAGGCATTCGGCTGGGAGCCTCCCTTCTACTGTCATCTACCATTGGTGATGGGGAAAGATGGACAGAAACTCTCAAAACGGCACGGTTCAACTGCGGTCAGGGATTTTAAAAACGACGGGTACCTGCCTGAGGCTGTGATGAATTATATCAGTCTTCTCGGCTGGTCGTATGATGATAAAACAGAATTTTTCACCCGTGAGGAGCTGGAGAAGGTCTTCAGCCTGGAAAAAATAAATAAAGCACCCGGCGTGTTTGATTATAAAAAGCTCGATTGGTTCAATGGGATGTACATCAGGCAGAAATCCCCGGTAGAGCTCCGGGATTTGATTATTCCTTTTCTTATACGGGACGGGATTATTGCCGACCCCCCAACTGATGACCAGGAAAAGGTGATAGGGGCCATGATCCCCCTTATTCATGAGCGTCTGAAAAAATTGGGTGATGTCGCCAAGATGACCAGGTTCCTGTTTCAGGATATTGAGACCCCGAAACCGGAAGATGTTATCCCGAAAAAAGCGAATGCCGCGAAGGCGCTGGAAATACTGAATCTATCGAAAGACCTTTTTAAAGGGATTTGGGGCAGTGGTGATGGTGCTGATGGTGAAGATATGGAACAGCTCTTCAGGGATACTGCTGAGAAGCTTCATGTAGGCCTTGGAGCCCTGCTTATGCCGATCAGGGCGGCTGTAACGGGTAGTAAAATATCGCCGCCTCTTTTTGAGTCGGTCAGGCTGCTGGGGAAAAAGAAAACCCTGGAAAGAATTGACAGAACAATACGTTTACTGGAACAAAAATTGGAACAAGAGGTGTAATGCATGAGCAATGTAACTATGGAAAAACTCGTATCTCTCTGTAAAAGAAGAGGCTTTGTCTATCAGTCAAGTGAAATCTATGGAGGCCTTTCCGGAGCGTGGGATTACGGTCCTCTTGGTGTCGAGCTGAAAAACAGGGTCAGGGATTTCTGGTGGAAGGAGATGACCCAGCTCCATGATAATATTGTAGGTCTGGATGCCGCAATCCTGATGCACCCGAGAGTATGGGAAGCATCAGGTCATGTTGATAACTTTTCAGACCCTATGGTTGACTGCCGTCAATGCAAGTCACGTTTCAGGTCTGACCATATTGATCTCGAAGCGGCATGCCCTGTCTGCGGTAACAAGGATACTTTTACAGAACCGCGGGAGTTCAACCTGATGTTCTCAACACACCTGGGTTCGGTTAAGGATGATGCAAGTGTTGTTTACCTGCGGCCGGAAACCGCGCAGGGAATATTTGTGAATTTCAGGAATGTAATCCAAACGAGCCGCGTGAAAATTCCCTTTGGCATTGCCCAGGTGGGAAAAGCCTTCAGGAATGAGGTTACCACAAAAAATTTCATCTTCAGGACCTGCGAGTTTGAGCAGATGGAGATGCAGTTCTTTGTTAAACCGGGAGATGAGGATGAATGGTTTGCCTACTGGAAGCAGTCCAGGATAGATTATTATAAAAAACTTGGTATACACAGCGAAAAACTCAGGTTCCATCAGCATGGGCAGGACGAACTTGCTCACTATGCAAAAGATGCCTTTGATATTGA
>JAGLNY010000061.1 GCA_023139255.1 Spirochaetales bacterium | reverse complement strand
CAGAAACACCAGGAATTTTCCGGGAAAGAGCAAAATTACCTGGATCCGCAGACGAATGAACGGTATGTGCCGTATGTAGTAGAGACCTCAGCCGGGCTGACCCGGACTGTCCTTATGGTACTCGCAGATGCATACGAGGAAGAACAGCTGGAGGGCGGGGAGACCCGGGTTGTACTGCATTTTCACCCGGAAATTGCCCCGGTAACTGCTGCCGTACTGCCGCTTGTTAAAAAGGACGGGATTGCCGATTTGGCGCGTGAGATTGAGAAAGAGTTGAGGAATGATTTTTCTACTTTCTACGATCAATCAGGCGCAATCGGCCGAAGGTATCGCCGTATGGATGAAATTGGTACCCCGTTCTGCATTACTGTTGATTATCAGTCAAAGGATGACAGGACTGTTACATTGCGGTTCCGGGATTCTATGGAGCAGGTAAGGGTTCCTGTTGAGGAGCTTGCCCGGAGAATCAGGAAAGAGATGAAAGAGTGAGCCAATATTTTTCTTGAAAAATATTGGCTTTTGAAGTTGCTATTCTGGAGTAATATATGAATAAAGCACTGGAAGTACTCCGCAAACGCGGATTTATAAAACAATGTACCGATCTTGATTCACTTGACTCATTGATGGATAAAAAACCGGTAACCTTTTACATTGGGGTTGATGCAACCGGGAGCAGTCTGCATATCGGGCATATGGTACCGTTTTATGCCATGCACCATATGCAGAAAGCCGGGCACAATCCTATTGCCCTGATCGGCGGCGGCACCACCATGATTGGTGATCCGTCAGGCAAGACTGAAATGCGGAAAATGCTCACTATTGAGCAGATCCGGGAAAATTCTGAATCAATCAAAAACCAGTTAGGAAGTGTTGTCGATTTTTCCCCTGAGAGGGAAGCGGGCAAGGCAATCATGCTTAACAATTATGACTGGCTCGGCGGACTGAACTATATCGAGTT
Organism: Spirochaetales bacterium; assembly: GCA_023139255.1. Taxonomy (GTDB): domain Bacteria; phylum Spirochaetota; class Spirochaetia; order JABMQR01; family JABMQR01; genus JABMQR01. The sequence continues at coordinate 899 of JAGLNY010000061.1, read as the reverse complement.
CCTGCGGGATATTGGAAAACACTTTTCTGTTAACCGTATGCTCACATTTGAAGCATATAAACAGAGGCTGGAAAAGGGGCTCTCATTTATTGAGTTTAATTACCAGCTGCTGCAGTCGTATGACTTTCTCACTCTCTACCAGGATCATGAATGCCGGCTTCAGATGGGCGGTGATGACCAGTGGGGTAATATTGTTGCCGGTGTTGATTTGACCCGGCGAGTGGCTGGTGGCGAGGTATATGGGCTGACTTTTCCCCTGATTACCCGGTCTGATGGGAAAAAGATGGGAAAATCGGAGAAAGGGGCAGTTTTTCTTGATCCGGACATATTTTCTCCTTACGATTTTTATCAGTACTGGCGAAATGTCGCGGATGCTGATGTAGTGAAATTTCTCAAGCTGTTCACCTTTCTCCCGCTGGAGGAAATTGAGGAGCTGGGCAGTTTGCAGGGGTCAGCGATTAACCGGGCCAAAGAGATACTTGCTTATGAGCAGACAAAGATAATTCATGGGCAGGATGAAGCCGATAAGGCTCTGGCGGCTGCTAAGGCGGCATTTACCTCCGGATCGACCGGCGGCGGGAATGGCGGGGATAAGGATGCGATACCATCCCTTGAGCTTGCTGCAGGCAAACTGGCTGCAGGTGTGCCTGTAATGGAATTGTTTGCCATGACAGATCTTTGTTCGTCTTTGGGTGAAGCCAGAAGGCTGATTCAGCAGGGCGGGGCAAATATTAATGATACGAAAGTTTTGTCGATTGATACGGTTGTCGATAGTTCATGGGTGAAAGATAACGAGCTTATGCTGAGAGCCGGAAAAAAACGTTTTTTCAGGATAAAAGCAGTATAAAAGAGGAATATATGAATAAAAAAGTTTTTTTGATCCTGTTTTTGTGTAGTAT
>JAGLNY010000060.1 GCA_023139255.1 Spirochaetales bacterium | reverse complement strand
CCTACCGGGTTCGGGTATGTCCATCTCCTGGGAGATGGGGGCGTTCTTGGTCTGGGGTTAACAGTTGAGGCTGAAGTTCTTCCTTCACCAACTGAAGTAACGGCAAAACTGATTTCCGGTGAGCTTGATATTGCAGCCCTGCCGGCAAATACCGCAGCTAACCTTTACAATAAAGGTATAGATATTCAGCTTGTTGCGGTAACCGGGGAAGGGATGCTCTATTTTCTTTCAAGAGATCCCGATCTTGATTTTTCCCGGGAAACTATAGATATATTGCTGACTGAAAACGAGTTTATCCATGTGCCGGCTCCGGGTTCGACACCGGATCTTGTCACCCGATACATTATGGCAGGGTGGGATGCAGGAGAGGAGGAGCAGAGTGCAGTGCTTGATTTTTCCATAACATCACCTGCGCAGCTTGCCCAGATGCTGATTGCCGGAAAGATTGATTATGCTGTTCTTCCGGAACCCTTTGCCACAATGGCTGAGATAAAGAGTCCCGATGTTTACAGGACTGGTGACCTGCAGGAATCCTGGTTAGTTATGACCGGGATCAGTTCATATCCCATGACGGCCCTGGTAGTACAGAGAGAATTTGCAGAAGCCAACACAGACGCTCTTGGACAGATTCTGCAGGCTGTAGAATCCTCCATTGCTGCTGTAGTGGGGAACCCGGGCGGGGCAGCCCCGCTTATTGAGCAGTTTGATATTCTCAGTGCCGCGCTTGCAGAGCCTGCAATCCCGCGGTGCAGTCTGATGTACCAATCGGCTATTGAGGCGAAAGATGCATTTGAGGTCTATCTGCAGATAATGGCTGGTCTTAATCCGGATTCAATAGGGGGCAAACTGCCTGATGAGGATTTTTACGCGGAATATTAGTCCTAAAATAATTACTATTATTTCTGCACTTGTCCTGCTGCTCATCTGGTATGCGGCAGCCAGGATTATAGATCTGCCTATAATTTTGCCGACACCGGTGGAGGCAATACGGATTCTTGCCGGATATCTTGGAGAATGGTCTTTCTGGCAGTCCGTAGGCGCGACATCGCTGCGTGCAGTACGGAGTTTCCTTATTACTTTGGCTGCCGGTACGGCCGCAGGGCTCGCTGCCGGCTGGATTCCCGGAGTACGGGCTGCACTCTCCCCATTGGTTACTGTTGTACGCACTATCCCGGTAATGTCTGTTATTCTTCTTGCTTTTATCTGGTTCTCCAGTGGTACTGTCCCTGTTTTTGCGGCATTCCTTATGTCTTTTCCCATTCTTTTCGAAAATGTGTTCACCGGCGTTATGCAGACAGACAAAAAATTGCTTGAGATGGGACAGTTGTACAGACTCAGCCCTTTCCAGCAGCTCTATCACATAACAATCCCATCCCTGATCCCGTATCTCATTGCCGGGGCAAGGGGAACTATCGGGATGACCTGGAAAGTCGTCATTGCTGCTGAGGTGCTGACTGTCCCGCGGAGAGGAATAGGATCAGGCATGCAGTTTTCCCAGATTAACCTGGAAACCGGTGAGGTAATGGCCTGGACCGTTGCGGCTATCCTCTTGAGTGCCGCTTCCCAGGGGATATTTAAGCTGCTGCTGGCTATTGTACGTAAGAGAAGGATGCCTGGAGCTTCCGTGCGGAATGGTAAGGTTGCCAGGAATGCAGGGGTTGTAAAATGATCATTAAAGAGTTGACAAAATCATATACAACCGGAAGTGGTGGTGTGCAGATAGAGGTGTTCAGCAATCTTTCCCTGGAAGTCCCTGAACAACAAATCACGGTAATTCTCGGTCCATCCGGGTGCGGAAAAACAACCCTGTTGAATATTATTGCCGGTTTGATTGGCCAGGATTCAGGGGAAATTACCCGTGACACAAGTGATGAATCTATAAGTTTTATTTTCCAGGAACCCAGACTGCTTCCATGGATGAGTGTATCCCGGAATATCGATCTGATACTCCAGGGCACATTCCCGGATAAGGTTCAACGTAACAACCGGATCAACCAATTTCTGGATCTGGTCGGGCTTGATGATTGCGCCAACAGGTACCCCGATGATTTGTCCGGAGGAATGAAGCAGCGGGTATCCATTG
>JAGLNY010000006.1 GCA_023139255.1 Spirochaetales bacterium | reverse complement strand
AGGAGGTTGTGATGATTGAATATGTTCATGAACATATAATAGAGGAGATTAAGACGAATACACGTACCGATACGATATTTGTGCTGATATCAATTCTTCTGAATCTTATAACCATGGCTATTAATTCGGCAATTGCTGATCAAAACGATCCAAGCTATGCAGTCATGGCTATTTTTACGGTATTAATTGTGGTCGTAAACCTGGTGGCTATAGCAGGATTACTGAAAGGCAGGCAAACCCGCCATAAATTAATCAGCGGATTGTTGAGAATCTACAAGGATAACAAAGTGGATGGGTATTACGATCTGTCCCTGCTTGGGACATATAAGTTAAGATACAGTCTTTTTATCCTTGTAGTGGTGACTACCGGTGTGGTGGCTTGCATCGTTCCGTTTATCCTGCTTTAAATTCAGGCTGTCTGACAACATCCTTTAACCTTAATACTGCGTTAAAAATCGGCTCAAAATACTCATGTACTAGCAGTACACAGCGTTTTTTCGCCGATTTTTGCCTTGTATTCAGGTCAAATCATAGTTGTCGGACTGCCTGAATTAGCGTAAGTACGTAACTTTCAACTAATCCCACGGTGTCTCAAATTCAAAACCAGCTTTCGGATTGTTTCGGATTGTTTCAGTGAAATGAGTTTGACAGGGAAGATACTGCCTGTTATTCTGGGGTAATTTCAAAAAACCAAAGACTTTTATATTGTTACGATAGAGGACAGGGAGCATCGCAATGAGCTTTAAACTTGAGACTATTCTGGTTAACTGGGGAGTATGGGCTGCCGGGCACAGATGGAAAACCCTACTGATTGCCCTCCTGATTACTGCAACGGCTGTAGTTGGTCTTTGTCTCCTCCATATGGAAATGACATTCTACTCCATCATGCCCAGATCCTCAGAAAAAGTAGAAGACCTCCGGCGCATAACAGAAGAATTCCCGGCAGCAAGTAATATTATAATTGTGATTGAAGGGGATAACCCAGCTGACATACGGGAGGCTGTAGACGCTGTAACAGCGGAATTATCATCAGAACAGTATGAGGACATTATCAGCGGGGTTCGTGGGAGGATAGATACTGAGACATTCTCCGATTCCCTTGTCTATATGTGGGCGGGTGATAAGACGACAGAAGAATTTATATTACCTGATACCCCAAAACTCATGGTATCCGCCTTGAACCAGGAACTGAATGAACTGTTGGCCTCCAGGGATCTCTCCAGTTTAGGAAAAAAACAAGTAAACTCAAGGCTGAAAAGTCTTCATGTATTCCTTGACGCATTTTCTGCTGAAGACAAGTCAGCGCAAACTATCGCCTTTGAGGGAATGACAGATGAGATTCTGCTCCCTGAACCATACTTTATAAATGACGCACAGAATATGGCACTGGTTTTCGTCCTGCCGAATTTTACCGTTAATGACTGGCTCGGACTGGCCGATAATGTACTGGATATTGAGGCAGGGGTTAAACAGTATGAGCAGGTCTATAACGTATCAATTGGGTTGACAGGGTTAACTGTGGTAGCAAAAGATGAAGCTGTAACGAGTGAACAGGGACTGCTTATCTCATCACTTTTTGCTTTTATCCTGATCATACTATTGCTGATCCTGAATTTCAGAATGAAAACAGTACCGCTTTTGGCCGGAATCCCTTTGCTTACCGGTATTTTCTGGACTGTGGGTGCAGCAGGATTCCTGTTGGGCAGGCTCAACATAATGACAGCAATGTACCTGGTAGCTTTGCTTGGTCTCGGTATTGATGTTGCCATCCATTACCTTACGGCATTCCTTCAGGAGCGTGAGATAGGAAAATCATTTCAGGAAAGTATTGCAGCCGGGATTGAAAAAAGCGGACGGGGGATAGTAATTGGTGCAGTTACTACAGCGATCGCTTTTTTTGCGCTGTTAACCGCGGAATCCGGATTGGTACGGGAACTCGCTGTGATTGCCGGGGCAGGAATTATATGTGAGCTTCTTGCAATGATTATCCTTCTTCCCGCCCTGCTGGCTTTCCGGGATGCCTGGATACGGAGAAATAATAGGAAAGACTCAATAATAAAGATACATTCAGCAGTAAGTGCAGCTGGGGCGGTAGGGAATATAGTGAGCAAAATTCCTCTTCCTTTTTTCATGATATTTCTGATTATTACTGTAATCCTCTCTTTTTACAGCCCGGGGGTCTCGGTTGAGTCAAATATCATGAATATGGAGGCTGAAGGGCTGGAATCAGTAGCATTGCAGGAGCGTATGATCCAGAAGTTTGATATGGCTCCTGATGGTCTCTATATCTACAGCAAATCTTTGAGTGAGACCCGTGATATAGTTCATGCTCTTGAAAAGGCAGATCTTATAAAAGAGGTGGATGCAGTTACTTCTTATGTGCCGGATCCTGTACAGCAGAAAGAGCTGCGGGATATGCTTATACAGATAATTTCCTTCGGCAGTAGAGAATTTGATTATGAAACATCCGAAAACCTTAAAGGACAGCAGCTTCAGGGCTTGCAGCTTGAGATAGGAATTCTTATCGATAATTTACGCTTGCTGGCCAGAAGATCAGGGTATCCCGAACAAATAGATCTTGAGAACAAGCTGAATAGTATATTTTCGGATACACAACTTATCATGACACTCTATCAAGAGTTGACCGGCTTCATAACAGATTTTCTCATTAGTCAGTTGGGCGCTGATTTTATTACACCTGAATCTCTTCCTGATGATATCAGGGATGTATATTTCAGCAAAGATAGTACGGCAAACCTTATTACAATAATCCCAAAAGAAAATCTCTGGGAGAAAGAGAACCGTGAAGCACTCTACGCTCAGCTAAGTCCGATAACTGATAAGGCTACGGGTATGGTGATGGCCGCTGACCAAATGAGCCGGATAGCAGAAGAGGATGGGGTAAGAGCTGCAGCAGTCGCTCTGGCTTTGATATTTATTATCCTGATACTTGATTTTCGGAATATCAAGCTTGCGATCCTGACTATCCTGCCGCTATTGGCATCCCTGTTCTCCCTCTTCGGGGCTATGGCGCTGCTGGGAATTAAGTTTGATTTTATCAATATAGTCGCTGTGCCGCTGCTGATTGGTATCGGGATTGATGATGCAATCCACATTAGTCACAGATACCGGTTTGAAGGTTCCGGCAGGATGGATAAGGTAATACAAAAGATAGGGCGTGCTATTTTAATGACAACTCTTACCACGATAATCGGTTTTGCCTCATTTATTCCCTCATCTATGCGTGCAATGCGGTCAACTGGAATTGTCCTGGCTATCGCTATGGTTTTTGCGTTTGGGTTCTCAATATTCATGCATTCCTCACTGTTGATTATTGTGCGTGAGCGAATGCAGTGGTCTCTTGATCCCTGGAAAAGGGTAAGGAGACGGTAGGCCGGAGACCGGAGACGGGAGACGGGAGACGGGAGACGGGAGACGGGAGGCCAAAGGCTGAAGACCGGGAGCCGGAGGGAGAGGGGGCAAGACATTTTTATATTTCCTCTCTTCTTCCAGTTTTCTGATTTCTGTATTCGCAAAGCAAATACCAAGGCAAGTAACCTTGCCCGGTCTCCTTTCTTTCAGCCTACGAATGAACCGATAATATCCGGGATTTCAGGACCCTTACCGCTGGTGCGATTGAAATTTCCTGTATTTTTATCAAAGGCGTATTGCTTTCCCCAATCGTCCGCTTTCTTGATGATTTCCCTGACAGACTGTCCAATATAGCGAACTTCGTTGTCGGTCATGGTTGGGTGGATGGAAATCCTTACCCATCCCGGTTTTTCTGACAGATCTCCTGCCGTAATCATGGATTGAATTTTATTACTTGATGTTTTGCTAATATGAAACAGGATATGTCCATAAGTGCCAGCACAGCTGCAGCCGCTCCTGACTTGTATACCGAATCTGTCGTTCAGCAGGCGGGCAATAAGATTATGGTGTACACCCTTTGTGAAAAATGAGATTATTCCCAGACGGTTCCGATTATGTGTTTCCAGGATGAATATATCTTTTTCACTCTCAAGTTCCCTGAAAAGAATTTGCATCAATTCCTCTTCACGTTCCCTGATATTGGCAACTCCCATTTCCTCTTTGATTTTCAAGGTTAAGGCGATCCTTATTGCCTGCAGAAATCCCGGGGTTCCCCCATCCTCACGTGTCTCAATATCATCAATATATAAATGGGAGCCGAATGGATTTGTCCACTGCACGGTTCCGCCTCCTGGTATATCGGGAACAGTATTATGATACAGATCCCGGTTCATGATAAGGACACCTGATGATCCCGGTCCACCCAGGAATTTGTGGGGAGAGAACATAATGACATCAAGTCTTGAATCAGAATCAGCTGGATGCATATCGAGAGTTGTATATGGTGCGCTGGCAGCAAAATCAATAAAACACTTGCCTCCGTAGCGGTGGATAATTTTTGCCATCTCATGGTACGGGGTCAGGATGCCTGTTACATTAGACCCGGCAGTAAATGCCCCTATCAGCATAGGTTTTGAGCTGTATTTTTGTGCCATTTTTTCCAGCTCCCCCAGATCCGGGAGTCCTGTTTCATAATCCGGCGGAATAATCCTGATTTCAACATTGCACTCCTCCCAGGTAATCTGGTTTGAGTGGTGCTCCATATGAGTTATCAGCACAACTGGTTTCTCCTGCTCAGGAATTGTGCCTTTTAGAGATTCGGGAATTCTCAGACCCAGGATTCTCTGGAGTTTATTGACTGCGGAAGTCATCCCGTTACCTGCAAAGAACAGGTAATCATCATCATTTGCATTCACATGAGTTTTTATTTTTCCCCTTGCGGAGTGATAAGCCCGGGTCATTGTTGCTCCCATGAGAGTGGTCTCCGTATGAGTATTTGCCACATAAGGTCCTGCTGCTTCACGCATATGATCTTCTATTGGTGCATACAAACGTCCAGATGCAATCCAGTCTGCATATAATAGAGGTTTTTTCTCCTGTATATCCGGTAAATAGATCATCTTGTTAATTCCGATGATATTATTGCGGAATGTTGAAAAATAGTGTTCTAATAACACAACGTGACTCCTGAAATATGGGTTATACTCAGTGTATCATGAGAAACGACTTTTATGGTAAGGCACTTGTAAAATTGTATGAAAAAAACCAGTTTTCTGTTTCCTGTAATTTACTTACCGAAGACTTCCCGGTAGAATACAATTTGTATGAAGAACTATATTGTACTTGCCGGAAATATCGGGGCAGGTAAATCAACCCTGGTTGACAGAATCAGTGAGAATCTCGGCTGGAAACCATATTATGAACCTGTCTCTGAAAATCCTTATCTTGAGGATTTTTATAAGAATATGAAAAAGTGGGCATTTCACTCACAACTCTATTTTCTTACCGACAGGCTGAGGACTCATAAGCATCTCCAGGATTATAATGGTTCGATTGTCCAGGACAGGTCGGTATATGAAGACGCCGAAATATTTGCAAAAAACCTGTTTCTGCAGGGATCTATAACACCAAGGGATTTTGAGACGTATCAGGGGGTTTATACACTGTTTCTCTCTTTTCTTGATCCGCCGGATTTAGTTGTTTTCCTTAGGGCTTCCGTGGAGACACTAAAAAAGCGTATAACTATGAGGGGAAGGGAATTTGAGGTGTCGATCCCCGATTCATATCTGGAAAACCTGAACCGGTTGTACGATATCTGGATTGAGAGCTTCACACTCTGCCCGGTTCTTGAGGTCGATACAGGTGAGATTGATATTGTGTCCCGCCCGGAAGATCTGGAATTTGTGGTGAGCATGATACAGAAAAAACTCAAAGGGAAGCAGCAGGTTTTATTTGAATGACTGGGTTAACTATATTTGAGCAAAATCAATGTGAAAGGAGCAATTATGACAGCTATCGTTACCGTAATCGGGAAAGATCATAAAGGAATTATTGCCAGTGTGAGTAATTGTATGTCAGAAAACGAGATTAACATTCTCGATATCAGTCAGACGATTATGCAGGATTATTTTACCATGATAATGCTGGTGGATCTTACTGACACAAAACTTGAGATAGTGGAGATACGGGAGAACCTCGATACTCTTGGTAATGATCTGAAAGTGAGGATTTCCCTCACACATCAGGATGTGTTTGACGCAATGCACAGGATATAATTATGATTTTTTCCAATAATGAGATTTTCGAGACCGTCCAGATGATTGAGTCAGAGCACCTGGATGTACGTACGATAACAATGGGGATTTCTCTCCGGGATTGTCCGACAGGAGATGTCTCCTCAACCTGTAACAGGATATACGATAAAATTATGCGTTGTGCCGGGAAGCTGGTGGAAACAGGAAATGCTATCGCCGAGGAGTACGGGATACCGATAATTCACAAGCGTATCGCGGTAACACCGATTGCGCTGGTTGCTGAGGCCACAGATGCTGAGCATTACCTCAAATTTGCCGAGACACTGGAAAAAGCGGCAGTGAATACCGGGGTAAATTTTATCGGCGGGTTCTCGGCTCTCGTGGAAAAAGGAGCAACGCCGGGGGATCTGCGCCTTATCCGGTCTTTGCCGCAGGCGTTGAGCAGTACAGAGCGGGTTTGCGGTTCTATTAACCTGGGAACGACCAAATCCGGTATAAATATGGATATTGTGGCTGAGATGGGTAGGATCATTAAAGAAACCGCTGAAGCTACCGCGGATAGGGACGGGATTGGCTGCGCGAAGCTGGTGGTGTTCTGCAATGCACCGAGTGATAACCCGTTTATGGCCGGGGCTTTTCATGGGGTTGGTGAACCGGATTGCCAGATTAATGTGGGAATCAGCGGACCCGGGGTAGTGAAGAGTGCCCTGGAACAGGTTAAGGGTGAACCGATTGATGTCGTGGCTGAAACAATAAAACGCACAGCATTTAAGATAACGAGAGCAGGGCAACTGGTAGCTTCAGAGGCTTCCAGAAGATTAGGGTTCCCCTTCGGGATTGTAGATCTTTCCCTGGCACCGACTCCTGTAGTAGGTGACAGCGTAGCCTATATCCTTGAGGAGATGGGTCTTGAATCCGTCGGGGCTCCCGGGACAACAGCAGCATTGGCTCTATTGAATGATGCAGTAAAAAAGGGCGGAATAATGGCATCATCCCATGTGGGGGGGCTTTCAGGTGCTTTTATCCCTGTTTCTGAGGACGCGGGAATGATTAAGGCTGTTGAGTGCGGTGCGCTCTCCCTGGAAAAACTGGAAGCTATGACGTGTGTCTGCTCTGTGGGTCTTGATATGATTGCGGTACCAGGTGATACTCCGGCCTCAACTTTATCAGGGATTATTGCCGATGAGGCGGCAATCGGTATGATTAACCAGAAAACAACAGCGGTACGTATCATCCCGGTCCCGGGTAAAAAAGTCGGCGAAAAGGTCGTATTCGGCGGTCTGCTTGGCGAAGCCCCTGTTATGCCGGTTAACCGGTTTTCGTGTGAAGGGCTGATAAGCCGCGGCGGGCGGCTGCCTGCCCCGGTACATAGTTTTAAGAACTAGTGCTGTGAAAACTTCGTGAAGATCAAAAAACAGAATTAAAAGAATGTTCAATAATGTAGATTAGGCAATGCATGATAATATTTGCAAACATAAACTTGTTAAAATCAAGAGTACAAATTTAGGAGTTTTTTGAAAAATGAAAAGAGAGGCAAAGAAATATAATACTGCACCCAATCTAAGTTCTGATACACTTTTTCACTTAACAGGATGTTTTGATATACTTAAATCAATTTTACAAAATGGAATTCAACCAAGATATATCTATGAAAAACTTCCAGGAAAGAAAATTGCTTACTTCACTCAAACCATTTGTTTTTGTGATATTCCTTTAAGTGTTATCAAGGAACATGTCAATTGGTATGGAACATATGGTATAGGAATAAATAGAAAAATAGCTCGTGATAAAGGATTGTCACCGATTATTTACCACCACTCAAAATCACCAATTTTTCCTAAAGGGAATTCAATAAAAAGTTTAAAATGGTTTGAAGAATTTGAATTCACACGTTGTCTCAAACAGGTTCGCGGAAAACAAATGTTTTTCGGAAACAATGATAAGCCTTATTGGAAATGGAAAACATTTTACAATGAGAAAGAATGGAGATATTTTCCTAAAAAAAGCAATACTGAAGTTGTACAATATACTTTGGAAATAGATCTTGAAGAGAGAAGACAGAAACTTAATAAAGAAAAATTATCATATTTTAAAATAGAACCAGAATGGATTGAGTATATAGTTATTAAGGATTTAAGTGAACTTGAAAAATTAAAACCTATTTTAAAATTATATATAAAATCTTATGAAATATTAATGACAAAAGTGATTACATTCAAACAAATTAAGAATGATTTTTAGCTTCTCAGTTTTCCATTGAAAGAACTAAAAACAATTCGAGAAGCTGCATTTTTTATAAAAAGAATAGAGAATATACATGCTTTAGATATAGAAATTTACTATAATTAGATTGTAAGTTTTCATTGATGAATTTGGCTCCCGACTCTCAAATACCCCCAATTTTTAAGCAAGCTACATTCTTGTGAAAAAATCTTGTCCGGATACTAACGAAAAAGTAATGATTTTATTTATTGGGATAAATTTGTATGTAAATCTCATGGGTCTCATGGGTTTATTTTTATAATACTTGACAGCTTGTATATGCTCTATTATGCTGAGGATAACTAGTGCTTTAGAATAGTTAAACGGAAATTTTCAAAGGGAATGTTCCATAAATCGGTATATAGTATATCAGATTAGGCTGTCTATAAATGGAAGTAAATAATTTGTTCCAAAAGATGAATTATGTGTTTTCTGAATTTTTATGGAAGGTAAGTTGTGAATGCAAATAAGTTATTTACTGGTTTAAATCAGAACCAAGTTGAAGCGGTAAAAAGTACTGAAGGCTTTGTTAGAATAATTGCAGGGGCAGGTTCTGGGAAAACAAGAGTTCTCGTAAATCGATACGCATATATTGTAGAGCATTTAGGAATGAATCCTTCAAATATTTTATGCGTTACTTTTACAAATCGTGCTGCTAGAGAAATGAAATCTAGAATACAAAGACTATTAACTTTAGAACCTGTTAATGATTTCATTTGTACATATCATGGATTTTGTGTAAAAATTCTCAGAGAAGATATTTTCAAGTTAGACTATCCAAAATCATTTTCAATAATTGATACTGAAGATCAAAAAACAATATTAAGAGAAGTATACGAAAATCTAAAAATCAAATCTACAGACATTACATTTAAAAATGCTATCAAGGGAATTCAAGAGTATAAAAAAACAAGTCCCTATATACCCAATTATATTATTCCTTCAACCTCAATAGAGCATGAAAAAGAAAAAAAATTAATAGTAAAAATAATTCTGGAATATATCAAAATTCAAAAAAAGAATTATGCTTTAGATTTTCAAGATTTAATCTTTTTTGCGTTATATATTTTAGAAACTAATAGTGATGTATTAAAGAAATGGCAATCAAAACTTTTCTATATTATGGTTGATGAGACTCAAGATAATAGCATAACACAATGGAAACTTTTGGATTTACTTGCAGGTATACATAAAAATGTATTTATAGTAGGCGATCCCGATCAATCAATATATGAATGGAGAGGGGCAATACCTAATTATTTGGTTGACTTTGATAATTCGCATTCCCCATGTGCTACAATAATTTTAGATCAAAACTATCGCTCAACAGAAAAAATATTAAACATTGCCAACAGTATAATTGTGAACAATAAGATACGAATTAGTAAAGATATGTTTACAGAAAATAGAATTCTGTCGAAGGTCATTCACTATCATGCAAAGTCTGAAAATGAAGAGAGCAAGTGGGTTGTTCAGCAAATAAAAACGAGATTTGGTAATGGGGGAAACCTAAATGATTTTGCTATATTATATAGAGCAAGTTTTATTTCGAGGCCTTTTGAACAGGCCTTTATTGAATCTGAAATACCGTATGTAATTTATGGGGGCATTAGATTTTTTGAACGCAAGGAAGTAAAAGATGCTTTAGCCTATCTAAAACTTATAGCATTAGGTGACGATTTGTCTTTTCTTAGAATTATAAACACACCAAGACGTAAGCTTGGGAAAGTATTTATTAATAAAATACGTGAACTGGCTAATCATGAAAATAGTTCTTTTTACGAAGCATTAAAAAACCATATAACCGAAAAGGAACTTAGCAGAGAGAATGCCTTTTCATTTTTGAATATGATTGAATTTTTTCGAGAGAAATCGAAGTCTTTGCGAATTTCTGATTTATTACAGTTAGTTTTGGAAGAAAGTTTATTACTTAATTCTATACGGTTGGATGGAGATGATGACAGGTTGGAAAATCTTGAAGAATTAATGCAATCAATTAAGAATTATGAAATATCTAATATTAATGAAGAAGAGATACCTCTTGTTCAGTATCTACAAGACATCGCTTTATATACGAATATTGATTATAAAAAAGATACTAACTATGTAAAATTAATGACTATCCACCAATCTAAAGGAATGGAATTTAATATAGTTTTTGTTGTGGGAATGTCTGAAGGGATTTTCCCAAATCACAGATCGATAAGAGAAAGAAAACAGGCAGCTTTAGAAGAAGAAAGAAGGTTAGCATATGTAGCAATAACAAGAGCAGAAAAAGAGTTATTCTTAACAGAAAGCGAAGGATTTAGCTATGTAACCGGAAATAAGTATCCTTCTCGCTTTATTTTTGAAATTAAACAAGGGTTATTAGATGTAGAAGGTAATTTATCTCAAGAAATAATAAAAGGAGGCAAAGATCTTATTAAGACTAGTGATATTCAACTTTTACATACCGAGAAAAGATTAAACTCTCCAGATATTGTAAAGCATCCTGTTTTTGGACAAGGTATAATCAGAGCTGTTATTACTGTTGAGAATCCTCATTATGAAATATTTTTTATTGGAATCAATTTGATTAAGCCAATTAGTTTAGATTATACTGATTTAGAAGTGGTAGAGAAAAATGATCTTTTTTCAATAGCTTCGGTTGTGTCAGAAGCAATGATGGAAAATAATCCGTATCTTACTTTTGAACTGGCTATATTTTTATATTTTTTAGTTGATGGAAAGAAACACATTGCATTCCTCGATAGTAAGAAATTTGATAGTTTAGAGATGTTATTAAAAACCATTTTTTTTAATGAAGAAAACAATTTGAATATGAATCAAATTAGGGAATTCAGTCATTTTAGGTTTGAAGCATATAAAGATTTTGAAAAAAGAACGGAGAACGCAGAAACCTTTTTTAAGATTTCTGCTAAATATATAAATCTTTTACTAACAGTTTCAATCGAAAAAAAAGAATACTTTTCAGGTGAATTAGAAAATATTCCCGAAAGTATTAAATCAAAAATAATAGAGAATAAATACACAGACTTGATTTACTTTGTATTTATTGAGGGTGTGCTTGGTTCATTTTAGAAATACTTGATTGCAACCAGCTTCCTGTACACTCTGAATAAGGTTTGGAGAAGTGGAACCATGGAATCTTTATTCTCCTATATTTCTTTTCGATCTCATCTCTTTTTTCTAAATAAATTTTATTTTTTGAATTCTTTTCGTTCATTTTCCAGTAATAGGTAGTAAGACAAAAATAGTATACAGGAGTTGGGGGAATGGAACAAAAGAATGATTACGTCAAAGCAACATCAGATATCTTTATTAAGTATATGTTTGGTAGAGATACGCAGGAGAGCAATCAACTGGTACTCTCATTTATCAATTCAGTGCTTGGGGATTCGGGGTTTCCTACCATTACTAAAGTTATTCAGAAAAACCCATACAACTACAAGGACTTTGCTGATGACAAGGAGTCGATCCTTGACATTAAGGTAGAAGACGAAAACCATAAGCTCTATAATGTTGAGATGCAGAGTACAGGAGGCACCCATTATCGGAACAGGGCTTTGTACTACTGGTCAAAACTCTATGCATCGCAGATTAAAGAAAGTGTAGATTTTAAAAAACTACTCCCTACTATCGGAATAAACATATTGAACTTCATCCTTTTTCCGGAGTTACCTG
>JAGLNY010000059.1 GCA_023139255.1 Spirochaetales bacterium | reverse complement strand
TGGTGCTGCATACAAAGATATTCGAAAGATCTGCCCAACCAGGATCTGTAGCGGGGGCTGGATATTATGGTGTGGAATTGAGTATTGTTCGATGCCTCTATTCGCATGGAATCTCTTATCATTGAGTGGTAGAACATCACATACGCATCCATCAGAACGTATTTTAGCAACTTGGATGTTTCCGGCTTGTCAAATGGTATCATTGCATGCAGGAAGCCCGCCGATTCCAGGTCCTCAAGTTGATTGCTCAGCGAACCACCAGGGATTATATGGATCTTTTCTGCCAGTTTGCTTACTGAAAGACCATATTGGTTTGCTGAGAGTGTTTGGATAATCTTCCGGTATATGGGATTTTTCCCGAAATGACTGGCAAAGAGTCTGTCATATTCTGTTTGAAAAAAACCATCGTGTGAGAAGGCAAGCTGCTCAATCGCATCATACACACTTGGATACTCTGAAATTAGCTCCAGATATTTTGGAATCCCACCAACAAGCATGGCTGTTTCAAGTATCTCATCAGATCCCTTATCGGGGAAGAAGTCAGCAATCTCGTTAAGCTTCAGTGGCTGAAGGTTCAATACATAGTCGCAGCGCCCATAAAGTGCGCTTGATTTCAGTACCTTTGATTTCATGAAGGATGCAATGGAACCGCATAGAATCAGCGTCAGTTCAGGATTTACTGCCAGATACCGCTCCCATATCATTTTTATCACGGAAACCAATTCATTCTGATAGTTGGCCATCCACTGAAATTCATCGAGAACGATAATCCATTGACCACTCCCGGTTAGTTTGCGTAAAAGAATAAGTGCTTCCGGCCAGTCAGAAATGTCCTTCCTGGTGATACCGGACTGCTCTCTAAGCTGGAAAAGAAAATTCTTAATCTGTTTCTGTTTCGACTGACCTTCCAGTCCTTCGAAACTTAGTACATTCTTTCCCTGAGTAGCTTGTCGAATGAGTTCACTCTTTCCTACACGCCTTCTCCCATAGATTACAGCTATACTTGGACGGGGCAGTTCTATAAGAGCTTTAAGCTGAGCTTTCTCGATCTTCCTACCAATAAATTTATTCATAGATTTTGTCCTATTATCACTTTATCAAGTATAATATGCTGAATATCTTCAGAAACGTCAAGGATAAGCGTAAAGTTTTGGCATATAATGAGTAATAAAGTCATAGTATGCTGAATTCTTACTGTGGGTGCGGCCGAGCTTAAATGCGGAGCCTATAGTGCGCCCGAGCTTAGGTCGCTTTAATATATAGCCCACGGTGAGGCGAAGCCGTCCGCTGGGATCACCCGTGCCAGGCACCGCTATCCACAAACGCACAAAAACTTTGAGAAAACATAGCTTCTACATGCTTTAAATGTAGATAATTGCGAAAATTCGATTGGATTATTTTACTTTTGAACCTGGCACCTTGATACACAAATACAAACACAAAAAATTAGTGTATCCGGATAATTCATAGGGGTTCCGGATAAATTTAACCGTAAAAATTAACAAACAACTCGGAGTCTCACTTTTTGGAAAAATCAGCAAATATTACTAGGAATATTTGACTTACTGTGCAAAATACTTTACAGTAGTAGGTATGAAAAGAACCCTGTATAACAAACTTATTGAATGGAAAAACTCAGAAAAAAGAAAACCTCTTATTCTTAAAGGTGCCAGACAAACAGGGAAAACATACCTCTTGACTCAATTTGGGAATAATGAATTTGAACATCTTCATTACGTAAATTTTCAAAAAAATAGAGAACTGCATGAGATTTTTACTGGTAATCTTACTCCTGCAAGACTTCTGGAACTTCTTGAATTTGTTCTTGATGCTTCTATAGATATCCATAAAGATATTCTATTTTTTGATGAGGTACAGGACTGTCCAAGGGCTCTCACCAGTTTGAAGTATTTCTGTGAAGAATTGCCGGAGTTAGCATTGGTTTGTGCAGGGTCGTTATTGGGAGTGGTTCATTCTGAATCTGCTTTTCCAGTAGGGAAAGTCTCTTTTCTGAATCTTTATCCCATGTCCTTGGAAGAATTTCTTGAAGCACTTGGGGAGGAACGTTCTCTACAGATCATCTCTGAATTGACATCATCTGATTCCATACCTTTTGTCGTTCATAAACACCTAATGGAAATGGTAAAAGAGTATATGGTGGTAGGCGGAATGCCTGAAGTTGTATCATTGTACAAAGATATGCGAGAGAATCGAAATAATGCCTTCAAGCAAGTTCGTAGTAAACAAAATGAACTCATAACAGCCTATATGGGTGATTTCTCAAAATATTCGGGAAAAGTACGGGCAAATGAAATTGTTGCAGTTTTTGAATCTATACCAGCTCAGTTAGCTAAAGAGAATAAGAAATACATATCTTCACAAGTGATCCCGGGTGGACGATTTTCCAAACTTAGCTCTTCTATCGATTGGCTTACAGGTGCCGGTTTAATCTACAAAGTAAAAATAACTAATTCCGGGGAACTCCCGTTTTCAGGATTTACCAAAGAAAACAGGTTTAAACTCTATTTTTTCGATAGTGGTCTCCTTGGTGCACTAGGTGGGCTTTCACAAAAAGCAATAATCATGCAAAATGATTTATTTGCCACTTTCAAAGGGGCTTTTTGTGAAAATTTTATTGCACAGGAATTTATGTATGCTGATTCAAAACCATTATTCTCATGGGCCAATAATACATCAGAGATAGAATTTCTCAAGGAAATTGATGGTGTAGTTTATCCCATAGAAGTGAAAGCAGGACTTTCCGGAAAACTGAAAAGTCTTAATGTGTTTTCACAAAAATATGATTCACCCTATAGAACCAGAATCAGTGGGCGAAATTTTGAGATACATGCTTCATCTTACATGCACAATTATCCACTCTATCTCGCATATAGATTTCCTCTGCAGGATTAATAACGAGAGATGGGAATAAGTAACTGTTTTACAAGAAGTGTTCTGTATAGCGGTGCCAGGCAGCCCTGGATAATCCCTATGGGAAGAGCAAGAAAGCCGGTGAGGTACAAAAGCTCCAGACTTATGAGGGGTGGATGATGGAATTTGAGTTTGTGGAACCGAGTGAGGCATCTTGGAAATAGGGTGAATGCAGTACGTGGATGGTGATAATGAATCTTAATAACTTTGAAAGCCATATTGACAAGAAAATACTTGCAAGGGGTCGCAGCTATTATATTAATGACTATATAACAGCAATTGAAGAAATAGAGGAGAATGTATTTGAGGCAGATGTCGAAGGTACTGAAACCTATTTTGTGGAAGTTGAAATTGATGATGAGGCGAACATACTAAATACCATTTGCGACTGCCCATATACCATGGGAGAGTACTGCAAGCATCAGGCAGCTGTGTTTTTTATTTTGCGTGATATGAAAGAAATCACATCCGGTGGAACAAACCATCAACCAAAAAAAAGTACGGGACCAGAGGCATCACATAAATCTCATGCTCCAAAGAAAAGAAAAACTTCTGATATTAAGAAAA
>JAGLNY010000058.1 GCA_023139255.1 Spirochaetales bacterium | reverse complement strand
GAAAAAGGACTTGCTTTTGACACGAACGGATTACCCCCTTTAGATTTGAATCCGCATCAGGAATTACTCGCTTTGCCCGACGGGTGGATCGTGTATACATTCATGAGGGAAGCTGCCACGGTAGAAGAAGTTATTGATATGGCTAAGAGTCATTATCGATACAACTGGGGAATACCAATGAAATATCAGATTTTCATAGCGGATGCAACGGGGGATGCAGTTGTTATCAGTGTTGGGACCGACGGGGAACTTGCTTTTACCAGGAAGCTGAAAGGCGATGGATTTCTGATCTCGACAAATATCAACCGGGCAAACCCGGAAAATTATTATGGCAGTTATCCTTGCTGGAGATACGACACAGCCCGGACAATGCTGCAGGAACTCCAGGACGAAAACAGCTTAACAATAAATAATTTCCGGTCTATCCTGGATGCAGTTCATGTTGAGGGAGCTAACACGAATACTCTCTACTCAAATATTTTCGATCTGCGGAATGGTATGATATATCTTTATTACTGGCATCAGTTCGATGAGGTTGTTGTACTGAAAGTGGCAGAAGAAATCGGCAAATCATCAGAAGATAAACAATCTTATAAAATCAGTGATCTTTTTTCCACAAAGACAGTAAAACAGGCAAATGCTGAATATCGGTACTATAACGGTGACACGGATAGAAGGATATATTATTACATAGCAATAGGCTGTTTGGTTCTAACTGTAGGTTGTTTGGTATATGTGATTTATTACCGGAAGCAGCGTCTCACGAAAAGTCTCATGAAAAAGAACCGATAATGCTGTTTCTATTGCTCATTAAGACATTTCAACTCAAACAATTCATCCAGGGAAACATCAAGGGTTTTTGCTATCTTCATTGCAAGGAGCAGTGAAGGGCTGTATTTCTGCTGTTCCAGTGCTACTATTGTTTGCCGTGTACAACCGACAGCGTCAGCCAGTTCTTTCTGGGTAATATCAACCTTGCCCCGGCGAGTTGTCCTGACGCGGTTATGTATAGTGCATTCTGTATACACCATTAATTACCGCCTTTATGATGATGAAAAATTAAAAAGCCGGAAGTGGTAATGTTTGCTGCCATTACCACATTATAAGCAATAAACCACAGCCAGGCGACAGGGACAAAACCGTTTTTTTCATAGTATAGATAAAGAGCCATGGCAACCAGGAATAGATAGATTAAAGTGACTATGAAACTATTGGACATAGCCTTGTTCAGTATAATCACATCTCTTTCATCTGTGGTGATTATATTTTTTCTTTTTCTGAATACTATGCTTAATATCAATTGCCCGATATATCCTATACCCAACAAAGAAGCCAGCATGACTATTTTCACCCTGTTGTCACCCCAGGCAGCGACTGTATTACCACTGAAAAACACAATCAAAAACAGCAGGGTAACAGATACCCAAATAACCAGATTTATAATAGCCCGTTTCATCTGCATACTCATAATTTCACCTCTTTCTATTTTTATAATGTAATATAAATCTTACAATAAGTCAAGGAAATATTACATTAAGTTTAATCTATCATACATTACACGCTGCAGTAACATTTTTTTCCCGTGTTTTATTCTTATGATAAAATGCTATAAAAATATGGATAGGGGGTGAATATATAAATGCGTATATTTTTGACAGGAATGTACAACAGGCGAAGTCCAACCAAACGGGATTAAGCTGACAGGGAACAGGTCCATAGTATCTCAAAGGTTGAAGGCCTGCAAAAAAATCTGTATATAAAACCGATTTTATTGTTTTCATGGGATTCTTTTGTTTGACTTCTTATCTGTCGGATGATATTATAGCAACATGGGTTGCTGTAATAGGAGTTGCAATAAAAGTGATGATATAGAAGGATTATTGGAAGAATCAATATGAATATACGGTCATTTGAAATTAAAGATACCGACGCGGTGGAGCAGCTCTGGAAAGAGATCTTTCCCAAGAGTGCTCCCTATAATGCCCCGCGGAAAGTTGTTCGCGACAAGATGTCTGTCCAGAAGGATCTGTTTTTCGTAGCCGAAGAGGATGGTTTAATAATAGGTACGGTTATGTCCGGTTACGATGGCCACCGCGGATGGTTGTACACTGTTGCTGTCAAACCGGAATACAGGCGAAAGGGTATTGGACGGCGGCTTGTAGATCATGCGGTTACTGCATTGGCGAATATCGGCTGCCCGAAAGTAAATCTTCAAATTTTTCCAACAAATGCTGAGGTCGTGGCATTCTACAAGGCAGCGGGATTCATGGTTGAAGACCGGATCAGCATGGGAAAACGACTTGCAGGAGGAACTGCTTTACAAGAATAACAGCGGATCCCCTTCGTTTTGTCTCATCTGTCCGCGATATAGTGGCAGCCGATCGGACGGGTGTTATGAAGTGCTGCATTCACAATGATACCGGCACAAATAACGGCATTCCTGAGCTCTATAATTTCCTTATTCATTGCTGAACTCTGGTAAAAATCGAATATTCTGTGAGAAAAGTAACTTAAATCGGCCCGGGCGCGTTTCAACCCTCTTGAGGTCCGCACAATACCGGCATAATTCCACATAGTCATTTTTATCTCCTGCCAGTCCTGTTTCAACAGAAGCGGGTCAAATTCTGTCCCGGATTCCGGGGTGCTCCAGTCAGGGATGGCATCGAATCTTCCTGCGGTTATCCGGTTACGGCTTCTGATTATGGAATCAGCACAATTTTTTCCCCATAACAACCCTTCAAGCAATGAAGTTGAGGCGAGCCTGTTAGCGCCGTGCAGTCCAGTGCAGCTTACTTCACCGATTGCAAAGAGGTTTCCAATTGATGTTGCCCCGCTTACATCCACTTTTATACCGCCGCAGAAATAGTGGGCTGCCGGAACTACCGGGATAGGTTCCCGGGTGATATCAATTCCACCTTCCAGGCAGGTTGAATAAATTTTTGAGAACCGTTTTTCAATAGGTTCTGTCCCGGTATAGTGGCTGGCAAGGTCAAGCAGAACATGCTCTGAACCATCTTCCCCCATTTTATTGTAGATACTTCTTGCTACTACATCGCGAGGTGCAAGATCCTGCAGTTTTGAGTAATCCTGCATAAACCGGCGTCCTTTTGAATCTAACAGCTTTGCCCCTTCGCCTCTGAGAGATTCAGAGATGAGGAAACGCTTGATATCGCGGTGAAAGAGTGCAGTAGGATGAAACTGCACAAATTCCGCGTTAATTATATCCGCTCCTGCCCGGTAAGCCATGGCAATACCATCGCCTGTTGCTGATTTTGGGTTTGTTGTATGTTGATAGAGATTACCGATACCACCGGTTGCAAGTATGACATTGTGAGCAGGAATCTTCCTGACATTCCCGGATGAATTATCCAGTGCATATACCCCCATAACTTCCCTGACAGCATACAGTTCTTGTGTGTCGAGGGAGTGATGGTTGTTTGTTACAAGGTCTACAGCTGTGGTATTTGTCAATATCTGCAGGCCGGTTTTTTCCGCATATGCCGTCAATGACCTCTGGATCTCCTCCCCGGTCAAATCCTGATAATGAACTATCCTCCTGTGAGTGTGGGCAGCCTCTTCAGTGTAGTCCAGCTCCCCGGCATCATTGTGATCAAATCTGGTACCGGTATGGTCGATAAGAAAATCGATAACCAGACGGGGACCGTTTTCACTTAGCTCCCTGACTGCACTGCTGTTATTATATTCGCACCCCGCCTCAAGTATATCTTTTTCCAGACTTTCAGCCGTATCATCTTTACGCCATGCAATAATCCCGCCTTGTGCATGATGGGTGTTGGTATCAGAAATCGCGGATTCTTTGGTAATGAGCAGGACTTTTTTCCCGGCTTCCTTTAGATTGATCCCGCAGGTGAGGCCGGCAATTCCGGTACCGATGATAACAGCATCATAAGCATCGTACATATTTTCCATTACGTTTCCCCCTGAACAATATCTATCATGGTATTGAGCGACAGAGCAGCTTCTTTCCTGACGGATTTGGGTACGGTAATTATATGATTCCTATATTTCACAGCCAGGGTGCCGTCAGCAATTGCTTTAAGCATGCTGTGCAGATTTGCAATGTTCGTTTTTTCCATATTTTCGCAGCGCGACACGAAGATCGGGAAAACTTGCTTGTCCGGGAACTCAGATGCGATCCGGGATACAAAGTTATACTCGGTACCAACTCCCCAGATAGTGTTTGCCGGTGATTCCTTTATGGTGTTGTAGATATATTGAGTGGATCCGGCATAATCAGCCGCTGCAGCAACCGGTTCTTTGACTTCAGGGTGTACAATAACTGTTATTCCAGGATGCTCATCACGGATGCGTTCAATATGCTTTACCGTAAATCTTTGATGCACCCGGCAGTTTCCGTCCCAGAGAAACAGTTTGATATCTTCCGGTTTTCCTGATGTCTCGATAGTGCAGTCCCGTCTCACAACTGCAATCTGCTCATCAGGTATGGAGAGTTCCCGGGCGGTGTTTATGCCCAGGCAATAGTCAGGGATAAAGAAAATGGGGAGGTTTTTCTGCAGGTAATGAGTCATAATTTTCTGTGCATTCGAGCTGGTGCATACTGAGCCGCCGTATCGTCCGCTGAGGGCTTTTATGTCGCCGTATGCATTCATGTAAACGACGGGTACGGCATCCTGACCGCAGAATTCGTGTATATTCTGCATTGCGCTCTCTGCCTGACCGATCGAAATCATATCGGCCATCGGGCACCCTGCATTTGGGGCAGGGAGGATGATTTTCTGGTGTTCTCCTGCCAGGATAGCAGCTCCCTCGGCCATAAATTTGACACCGCAGAATACGATATACTCGGCATCGGTATTGCTGACATCGACGGAAAGTTTATATGAGTCCCCGACAATATCAGCACACGCAATAATTTCCGGCCGTTGATAATGGTGGGCAGGGATAATAAGCCTCTCTCCAAGCTGTTCTTTCAGGTTCCTGATTCGTTCATCCATAATATCTCATTCCTTTTTCTTGTCTGCTTCGACAGTGTATCCAGCTTTCAACGCAATTATTACATTTTCCGCAGTGAGAAGTCAAAAGCGGTTACGGTATGTGTCAGCCCGCCGACTGAAATGAAATCCACACCTGTTTTTGCGATGTCGGCTATTCTCTCAAGATTGACGTTTCCAGAAGCTTCTGTTTCCGCTGCTCCACCGACAATAGCAACAGCTTCTTTCATCATCCCTGAAGACATATTGTCCAGCATTATTCTGTCTGCACCGCATTCCAGGGCTGTTCTGACTTCCTCAAGATTTCGTGTCTCAACTTCAATCCGGTAGGTACTTCCCCACATATCCCGGATACGCTGCACAGCCTGGGGTATGCCGCCGGCGGCATCTATATGATTATCTTTTATCATGACCATATCATACAGTCCCATCCGGTGATTTTGACCGCCCCCGCAGACAACGGCGTATTTTTCGAGTCTGCGCAGACCGGGAATGGTTTTCCTGGTATCAAGAATTACCGCGCCTTTCGCAAGCCGGGTAAAATCCCGGGTCTTTGTAGCTATACCGCTCAAGTGTGAAAGAAAATTCAGGGCTGTGCGTTCAGCTGTCAGGATAGAGCGGACTGTTCCCGATATCTCCGCAATAATAGTGCCGGGGACCAGTTCTTCACTATCATTTTTTAGAAACTTGACTGATATGCCGGGGTCAACTTCATTAAACACTTCAACTACCGTATCTGTTCCACAGAGAACACCGGTATTTTTGGAAATCAGGTGGAAGATATCGGTTTCGTCGGTGAAGATTGCCTTGCTGGTTACATCGCCGACATCGGCAAGATCTTCCTCAAGTGTAAGTTTTATCAAACTGCTCATTAATGCTTCCTCCGATACTAGTGTCGTGTCAACCTTCACCTGACGCTCTGATACGGCGTTGGATAAATGCTCGAAATGCTCATGTACATAAAGTACACTCCGCTTCCTGTGCTTTGTTCCGCCTTGTCTCAAAGCGTCATCTTTCGGTTGACACGATACTGTTTGGAGAAACAGTATAATTTATTTGACAAATTTAGTGAACGATGTCATGAAGAAATTGATAGTTTTTCTCTTCAATCTTGCTTCTCCTCTCCGGCTGGTATAGTATGTTTCTGAAATCCGCAATCAGGAGATGCAGAGAGTGTCAGAAGAGCGAATTATACGGCTTGAAACAAAATTGGCCTATCAGGACGATCTGGTTCAGCAGCTCAATGAGGTTATCATAGACCAGCAGCAGCGAATCCATGATCTGGAAAATAAAACAGAACTTCTTTCAAAAAAACTTGAAGATTTACTGGAACTGGCTGCTGAAGAACGAAATACTGGCGAGAGACCTCCGCACTACTGATATTAACGATGCTGTCATGTTACCGGTAAACAATTTGACAAGTCTTATCTGTCGTGATAATAACTTATTACCGTTAATTAACAATATAATATATGCTATACTTTTTTGGAGGAATATTAAATGATCAAATCAAAATTCGCTTTACTATACGGCAACAGGAGTCTTTTTCCTGCTTCGATGATAAAGGATGCGCAGGAAGAGCTGCCGAGGGTTCTTGGTGAAATGGGATATGAAGTGATAAGTATGGATGTCGGTGCTACGAACCATGGTGCCGTCGAAACACCTGCGGAGGGGCGGGAATATGCTAAATTCCTGCACGAGAATAAAGGAAATTTCGATGGTGTAATTCTTTCCCTGCCAAACTTTGGTGATGAGACAGGCGGGGTGGAAGCCCTCAAAGATGCAGGTGTCCCGATATTTATCCAGGCATATCCCGATGAGCTGTCCAAAATGGGATCATCTGAACGCCGGGACTCTTTCTGCGGGAAACTTTCAATGATGGATGTATTCCGGCAGTATGGTGTGAAGTTTTCAGTGGGAAAACCCCATGTAGTGAGTCCTTCAAGCCGGGCTTTCCGTGAGAATATCCAGCATTTTGACGCCGTCTGTAGCGTAGTAAAGACCGTCAGAGGGATGAATGTCGGGGCGATCGGTGCACGGACTACACCCTTTAAAACTGTCCGCATTGATGAATTAGCCCTTCAGAGCCATGGAATCAGCGTAGAGACGGTAGACCTTTCTGACGTTTTTAACCGCATGAAGTCAGTGGAAGTATCAAATAAAGCATACAAAAATGAAGCGGAAATTCTTAAAAAAACTGCCGGGTGGGACGGGGTACCGGATTCAGCTTTCGACAACCTTGTACGATTGGCAGTAGTCCTTAGGGAAATCGCCGCCGAACTGAATCTCCATACAATGAGTATTCGGTGCTGGTCAGAGATGCAGGAGCAGATGGGAATTTCCCCGTGTGTGGTGAACGGGATCCTCTCAGAAGCCGGTTTTCCTGTTGCGTGTGAAGTTGATACAGGAAGTGCAGTTATGATGCAGATCCTTGGTGTTGCCTCGAAAGCGGCTGCAACTGTTCTGGACTGGAACAACAACTACGAAGACGAGGAAGAGAAGTGTATTCTCTTTCACTGTGGAAATGCTCCAGCGAGCCTGATGGCCGCCCGGGGACGAATAGCAGATCATGCCATTATTGCAAAAGCAGTTGGGCCCGGTAAGGGGTTTGGATGTAATCAGGGAAGAATGGCAGCAGGGGATTTTACCTATGGGAATATTACCACCGATAACGGAAGGATAAAAATGTATCTGGGCAAGGGTACTTTTACAGATGACGGGATTCCTGAGAACTACTTTGGTGTCGCTGGTGTCGCGGATATTCCAAAACTGCAGGATGTTCTTCAGCACATTGGTTATGAGGGGCATCGTCACCATGTAGCGCTGACCCCGGGAGATGTTCGCGGCCCCATTGCCGAAGCACTCATCCGTTATCTTGATTTCGATGTCACAACTTTTTTAGGAGAAACACTTTGAACACAACAGAATATATGAAGAGGGCCTGGAAAGCGGGTATTGCTATCCCGGCATTTAACATCCCCCATCTGCCAATGCTGGAACCTATTGTCCGGGCGGCAGCCGACCAGGATGCTTTCGCCCTGATAGAAGTTGCCAGGCTGGAGTGGAGAAAATTCGAGGCGGGCAGTCTGGAGGCTGTGTATAATGAGTATAAGAAGTACGAAAACTCAAATGTCCGGCTTCATCTTGATCACATCCCAGTGATCGACGAGGATAACTTGAAAGTGGACTACCGTGAAATCATAAAACGTGCACTGGACGTTGGTTATCAATCGGTAATGATTGATGGTTCCCGCCTTTCGCTTGATGAAAACATACGCTGTTCCGCAGAAACGGCTGAAATGGCTCATGCAGCAGGTGTTCCCTGCGAGGCAGAGCTTGGTGCAGTTATGGGCCATGGATCAGGACCGCTTCCTTCATACGAAGAGATTTTTTCATCCGGAAAGGGATTTACCGATCCTGATGAGGCTGCAAGATTTGTGAATGAAACCGGGTGTGACTGGCTCTCGGTTGCAGTTGGGAGTATTCACGGGGCGGTGTCCGGGGCACTTAAGGACAAGAAGAAAGTTGCAGCAAGGATCAATATTGATCATCTTAAAGCCCTTACAGAAGCTTGCAGCATACCAATGGTACTTCATGGCGGTTCGGGTGTGATAAAAGAGTATGTTCTCGAAGGTATCCGGAATGGAATTGCAAAGGTAAATGTTGGTACCGAGATCCGGCAAACCTATGAGCAATCACTGAAACAGAATCCGGATACTGCCGCGGCTCAACAGGCGGTATATGACCATGTTGTTTCCCTCCTCAGTGATTACTTTGGGATTTCAGGAAAAAGCAGTATCATACTGGGGCTAAAGTGAGTCTGCTTGGGATTGATGTTGGAACTACCGGCTGCAAATCGGTAGCTTTTACCCCTGATGGAACTATACTCGCGACAGGATACCGGGAATACGACATCCAGTCTCCTCTCCCGGGATATGCTGAACTCGATAGTGCTGCTGTTTGGCAGAGCATTCAGGAGACTATAGCTTCTGTTACTGCATTATGTAAGGATGACCCGGTCCAGGCCGTCTCTGTCTCCTCCCTTGGGGAATCTGTGGTGCCTGTCTCAAAGGAGCGGAAAATATTAGGACCGTCTATCCTGCTAAACGATAATCGGGGGGCTGAGTATCTTCCTCTCCTTTCCTCATTAATAGATGACGAAGAGCTCTACAACATTACCGGAAATACTCTTGGAAATCACTACGGCATAACAAAACTTATGTGGCTTCGTGAGCATGATCCTGTGTTATACGAAAGCACGGATTATTTTCTCAACTGGGCGGGGTTTGTTACCTTTATGCTGGGGGGAGAACCAAAAGTTGATTTCTCGCTGGCGAACAGGAGCCTGCTTTTTGATATTAACCGGGAGAATTGGTCAGATCACCTTTTGAAAATATCCGGAATAGAGAGGGCAAAACTTCCGGACGCCGTTCCCTCGGGAACCATGATAGGAGAAGTCTCTCAAACGGCGGGTAGAAAACTCGGTCTTTCTGACGGAACAATCCTCGTGGCGGGTGCCCACGATCAGTGCGCCAATGCCCTTGGCTGTGGGGTAACAACCGCTGGAGTCGGCATGTATGGTATGGGTACCTATCTCTGCCTCGTACCGGCTTATGACTTTCGAAAAGAGAGTGTTGGAATGCGGGCCCTCGGTCTCAATACCGAGCATCATAGCGTTCCTGGGCACTATGTAAGCTTCATTTATAATCAGGGTGGATCCCTGGTCAAATGGTTCCGTGATTCATTGGTTCTCGGCGGGCAGGCAGTGTCGCCGGAAGAGCTCAAGAGTATATACAGGAATCTTGATGGTGAGATGCCTGAAGGACCAAGCAGCTTGCTGGTACTGCCCCATTTTTCTGTAACCGGTCCTCCGGATTTTCTATCCGATTCATCCGGTCTTATAGCCGGCCTCACCTTATCTACGACACGAGGGGATATTTTTAAAGGTATTCTCGAAGGGGCTACCTATTATATTATGGAGAGTGTACAGAACCTTTCCCGGGTCGATATTGAGATCAATCAATTAAGAGCTGTGGGTGGTGGAAGCAGGTCTGATCTTTGGGTACAGTTAACGGCTGACATTTTAAACCGACCGATACAGAGACTGGAAGTTACCGAAGCCGGCTGTATGGGAGCGGCCATAATGGCTGGAACAGCATGCGGTGCTTTTTCATCCATGGAGCATGGAGCAAAAGCTATGGTCAGGATTGCACGGGAATTTGCTCCGGATCCGCACATGCATAGTCGGTATATGGAACGCTTCGAGTTTTATCAAGAGATCTATCCGCTATTCGGGGCGTTTCTGAAGAAGATATAGAAGATTTCCTTGTAAAAGCAATTTTAATGTGTTTACCAGGTCAACACAGTTCCGAATAGGCTTTGGCAATTTCTGCCGCGACGTGGACATTGTTATAGACCAGTTGTTTATTTGAGAAAAGACTTTTATCCCCGGTCTGTTTGTGGAGCCGCGCCAGGATAAAGGGTGTAATGTGCTTTCCACGAATTTTCTGTTTTTCTGCTTCCAGTACACCTTCTTTAAGTGTTTCAGCAGCCCATTTATTTAGGCTTTTCACTGCAAGAGCAGCAGCCCCGGCTATTTCGGCATGTGTATCAGGGGAAATACGCAATGTTAATTTGCCGGAATACGTTTTCTGCGGTAAATACGACCCTCGTAAACGAAATGAGCTATTAAAAATAAAATCATCTGTTTGATACCAACGTCTCAAATAATAAACTCGATTTTTTTGCTATTCTGTACTATGATGATCAATAGCTGGTTTGGATGAAAATAATAACCGGGCTGATATCATCCCATGTTTTCGGTTCCCGGTCTCCAGCCTCCGAAACGATGGTCTTATAAGGAGACAATATGAGAAAAATAGTTTTAGTATTACTGGTTCTACTGCTGCCGCTATTCGTGTTAACAGCTGCAGATGACATCCTGAAACAGGCAGATGACTTGTACGATGCCGAAGAGTATATTGAGGGATTTGAGTTCATGGAAAATACCCTGAAGTCTGCAGGCACAGATCGGGAAAAAGCTGATATATACTGGAGGATGGCAAGGTTCCAGTTGAATATCACAGATGATAAAGAGGATGAGGGAGCCGATAAAGATACACTTCTGAATATGTTTACACAGGGAAGTG
>JAGLNY010000057.1 GCA_023139255.1 Spirochaetales bacterium | reverse complement strand
TCGTCAGCATATCGAACCAGATTTACTTTCGTTTTAGCCCGATAATGGTTTGTAATAGTACCTTTTGAGTTCCGATGGTATTTTTCCTGAATAATTTTTTCAAGACCATCCAATGCCATGTTAGCATACAGACTTGAGATTGCTCCTCCCTGTGGTGAACCTGTCTCCGTGGGAAAAAGTTTTCCTTCATATATATAGCCCGATTGTAAGAATCGTTTCATGATTCTTTTATCCATTGGAATGTGTGATTGTAACCATTCATGATTGATATTGTCAAAGCAGCCCTTGATTATCACCAGCAAGTGATAATAATTCATTATCCCATGGTCTAAATAACCCGAAAACACTTCTATGCCCTCTTCGACCCGGCTAATTCCAATGTCTCGGCAAAATGACATGCGGCGAAGTGTGAATGAAAGTAGCAACCGCTTGGAGGATTTGCAGGATCGGCAATGTCGCCCTTAAGCAGTTCCCCCCGTTTTGCCCTTAGTTTTGGATCAGGTTTTGGCACCGCGGACAACAGTGCTTCTGTATACGGATGTTTGGGAGTGCTGAATAAATTCTTCGTTTCCGAAAGCTCAACGATTTTACCAACATACATTACTGCCACCCGGTCGCTGATATATCTTACTACCGCCAGATTATGGGCAATAAAAAGGTAGGTAAGCTGCAATTTCCATTATTTGTACTTCAACAAGAACTATCAACTCTCTACTGTTCTCTATTATTCCCCTTTTCCCTATAACCTTGGGCAATCTCGCGTAGTGCCTCATAGAGAGCCGGTTCTCCGGTTCGCGCACGTAAAAACGAATGACCTTTTCGCGAAAGTACAACATCCGCATATTGCGTAAGGTTTTTTAGTGCTTCTTCAAATATATCTTTCGGGTTATCTACATTGTCATAATTGTCGAGCATGATCTGGGTAGTATAGGCCCCTTCGCAGCAGAGCATGACTGCTTTAAGTATTACTTCCGCATTATCATAGATCTCATGCAAATAATCGTAATCATCGGATTTTAGATAGGTCTTGGCCAGTTCTATAGCATTCAGCCCACGTTCAATCAAAATCATTGCTTCCCACTGGTCGTTTCTTACATCAGCAATCGGCACGGATTGAGATCCACACTGCCAGGCAGCGTATTCATTGGAGAAAATTTCATCATCTTCAGTTTTGTTAACAAGTCGTATTCCCGGCTTCCGGAAGAGATCAAAGCGATTATAGTTTGTCTTTGTTATCCCAAGCCATGCTTTCGGAGCTAGATGCCAACCGTACAAAACATCTAATTTCTCTATGGTAAAGCCTTTAGACATCAATGTATAACTTTTTTTAAGTATCGGTAAAAGTATTTCCGCCGCCTTATGCCCGAATCTTCGAATGCTCCATTTCTTCCAGAGATCATCCATATCCGGCTCAGGATCCCAGCAATAGGCCGCTCCAGCAACGAGCATGATTTCGTTGATGTTCCATGGTGTACCACCCCATTTAGTCTGATCGTGGGGGGTCGGTCTGAAGTCATGTCTATCAGCTTTGCACTTGAGAGCTTCCTTGACCGCATACACGATCGGTTCCGGAGTCGCGCTCGGTAATAGCCCACCGCCATAGAACTCGGCATCGACCAAATTGGATATGTTTGAGGTAGAATCTGTGAGCTCAAGCGACGCGAGACGGATACGTTCACGCACCAGCCATTCTCTTGGAGATACTTTATAAGTGTGCTTAAATATTCTACTGAAATAGTCCGGAGTTAATTCAAGAGTGGCAGCAAGGTCAGTGGGAGTCGGGCGGTTGTTCACATTGGCAGCCAGGAAATCGCTGATGCGGCGGCATTGAAACTCATTAAATACTGTGGGATCTTTTATTGGTTTCTGCTCGTTTCTGAAAACATGCATACAAAGCATTGCAAGCAGATGCTTCTTCCTGTGCCTGGTGTAGGGCAGTTCCAGCTGCAGCTCCTGGCTTAGGGACATAATGGTGGTTTGCAGACCCCATGCCTTTTCTTCGATAAAATGGCCGGCACCAAATCCTCTGTCTGCGATTCCTGATTTCAGCTTAAACCTGAAGGTATAGCGTGCCGGATCGTCCTGAAGTATATAATTGTGTTTGATCCCGGGTGCGATCAAAAAAAACACCCCCGGTTCAAGATAAAACATCTGTTCTTCGATTATTATCTGTCCCACTCCTTTTACAATAAACGAACAAAAATAATCATCAATTGTTCTCGTAGGGATTATCAACGATTTCCTGATATCCGTAGAAGAGGGGATGAAACTCCAACAGCGTATTGCTGTCCATCAGGTGATCAAGCCACTTCGTTCTCACAATTTCGAGGGTTTCCGGGGGGGCAGATTGATTTTCCATGGGTATAGAATACCATGATTTCCCTGAAAGAAGAAGTGCCAGGCACCAAAAAAACACCGACACAGTGCAAGTATTTACCTGTTTATCCTGCTTGTTTTGTTTACAGTGCAATTGCTAACAGCCTGGTTAACTGGTATATTATAATAAAAGAGGTGTATCGATGGTTAAAATTACTCCTATAGAAAGTTTAGAAAAACAATCGGATGTCTGGGAAAAATACTATAAGTATACGAAAACAAATGGCCCAATTTTGGATGAAATCGTACTTCCTTCAAGGAATGTTAATCAAATAAAGAACATTCCGGAATTGAGAGTTGAGGACTGACAGATTTAGTTGCAGCTCTTTTATCTGCTGTATGAAACTCTCCTGCTATCGACTTTAATCGGCGCTATGCCGCTGGTCCGGTATTTCGTAGGTGAAATCCCCTCTTCCTCACGGAAAGCCCGGGAGAAATTGTGAACTGTGGAATATCCTGCCCGTCGGGCGATTTCGGAAAAATTCATTGTCGAAGTTAACATTAACTCCTTGGCAGATCGAATTCGGGCAGTCCTTAAGTACGCCCTCGGCGGGCATCCATAATGAAGAGCAAAAAGCTTTCGAAAGTGACTGACCGAGAGCCGGCATAGGTCCGCAGCTTTTTCGACACGAAAATCCGGATGGGAAAGCTTTTCACGGATATAATCAGCGGCCTGTTCCAGGGCTGGTAAATGCTGGTCGTGCTGTTCCCCTAAACCTGTCTGTCCCCTTAAAATTTCCGCCAAAATTTCAGTAACAAGTCCGGACATGTGCAGCTGCGCGAAAGGCTGCGCACGGACGGCCTCTTCACAAACCTCCTGGATTTTTCCTCCCACCCGTTGGTTCGTATAGGAACGGATCCGTCCCGGTAATTGATTAAATAATTGACTATGTAAGGGCGGGTGCATAAGTGGAAGTAATCCTGTAAGGTCTGTCATCCCTGAAGGAATGGAGAATTCCCAGTGGCTGAATTGGGGACGGTACTGTATATCAAAATGGATGAATGGGCAGAGCATGCTTGGCGGGTATCCTTCCATGGTATGAACAGTATTAGGGGGTATCCAGAAAAGGTCTCCCGGTTCAGCATCGTAGTCGGTACCGTCGATGATAAACCTGCCTCTGCCGTCTGCGATGTATACCAGCAGATAGTCTAATAACCGGCGTGACTCAAATTGCCATGCCGGTCTCCTGCGGTTGCCGCATTGTCTTACATATGGATGAAGCTCAGCTAAGAGCTCGATTCCCGGGGCAATGCCCGGTATATTGTTTCTATCAAATTCAATCATAGTATCTCCATAAGCGATTATGATACAAAAACATCGATTCACCTAAAGACATTATGTCCCTTTTGCTGTAAATTTCAAGTAGGATAACTAGAAAAGAAGGGGGCAGAGAGTAATGAAAAACACTAATTCCACACTTAAGGGATTTTCTATCCCGGTAAAACCTGATTATGAACGATTTATCGACAATATGCTGCGAAAAGGCAGACCAGGACGGGTTCAT
Organism: Spirochaetales bacterium; assembly: GCA_023139255.1. Lineage (GTDB taxonomy): Bacteria > Spirochaetota > Spirochaetia > JABMQR01 > JABMQR01 > JABMQR01. Next base: position 2,788 of record JAGLNY010000057.1, on the reverse strand, counting down.
TTTATTGAACTGTTCCTTGATGTTGAAGTGCAAAATGTAATAGACAGACGGTTCGATATTACCGGCGATCTGGATAAATCTGACCCGGACTTTGAGTTCAAAAAACATATAGCCATCCAGCGTTTTCTGGGATACGATTATTGCCGCGGTAATGTTGACGGACCGGTGTTGCAATATCACCTCAATTTAGTTAATGATACTGCGGATAAAACTATCCAAAAGGAAGATGGGCGGAATTGGATGGATGAGCATCAGGGGCCCATTAGTAACTGGGATGAGTTCGAAAAGTACTCATGGCCAGATTTGAATAATTTGCAGACCAAAAGTCTTGAAAAGATGTCCACTCTGCTGCCTGATGACATGTGCCTGGCCTATCATGGAGCCCATTTTTGCGAATCATTGACATGGTTGATGGGCTATGAGCAGCTCTGTTATGCGCTTTATGACAACCGGGACCTGGTTTTAGCTCTTTGTGACAAGATCATGGAAATAGAAATAGCGCGACAGGAGATTGCCCTTCAATTTGACCGTGTAAAAATCATGTGGCACTCGGATGATATGGGGTTCAAAACAGGACTGATGATATCCCCGGATGATATGAGGGAACTTATTCTTCCCGGACACAAAAGACTCGCAAAAATTTCTCATGACGCAGGCAGGGTTGTTTTCCTGCATTCGTGCGGTAATAAAAAAGATATTATAGATGATTTAATTGACGATGTCCGGTTCGACGCTCTCCACTCCTTCGAGGACACTATAGAACTGGTGACTGATGCAAAGCAGTCCTATGGGGAAAGAGTCTCTTTACTGGGTGGGTTGGATGTGGATTTTCTCTGCCGTGCAGGTGAAGAGGATATTCGTAAAAGGGTCCGAAGCACTTTGGACATCTGCATGCCCGGCGGTGGATACGCCCTGGGAACCGGCAACAGTGTAGCAAACTATATTCCTATCGATAATTATCTTACCATGATGGACGAAGGACGCCTGTACTCGGGATAGGCTGGGCGGGATAGGTGCCTGGCAGTGCGACCGAGCGTAGGTCGCTTTAACATATAGCCCACGGTAAGGCGAAGCCGTCCGCTGGTATGAGCGAAGCCGTCCGCCTGGTAAAGGTTAACCAGCCGCGAAGGATAAGGCTTTAGCCGTTCCCCGGTTGTTTAGCCTTGGAGGAAAGCGGGTAACTGCTGACTTTAAGCGTAGGTAAACGAGCAAGTGGGCCGAAAGCAGTAGCTGAAGGAATTGAGCCCCGAAATACCGAACATGGGAATGCAGATGCTGTTGTCTGAGCAGAATGCAACACCCTGGAAGTCGTAATGGTAAGACGGCAGGGATTCCAAGGTTTACTAACCGGGGGGCAGGAGACCTTGGCACACTTGACATGGGTATGTAGCGGCAACGTGGACGGCTTCGCCTTACCCATAGAGATCCTCTATATTCTTCTTTGGAATCAAAGGAGTATGACCGACAAGCGATAATAAAGTGAGGGAGTCAAAATAGTGTAGAGGAAGTCGGATCATTGAATAGTACTGATGATAACGGGTAACGCCGGAGGAGGGAAGGCAATGACACAATGGAGCCCTTACAGGGGCAACATGTACCACACCGGAGGTGGAAAATACATGGAAACGGGACTTGGATCCTATAAGCAGGGGATTGTATCCACAAAACGGATTTATACCTACTTCAGACGTTTTCTAAGTCTGGCCGGGATTGAACATAAAGGACTTGGCTATGGACCAAGGCTGCATGATATACGTTATGCTAACCTTCTGTCATTCCTTACCTTTTTCCATAAGATGTTTCTTGAAAATAAGTTACCTCTGCAAAGGTTAGCATAACGGATATCTTGAGCATTCAATTTATCATCTTGACGGCACACAAGCGTTTCAGCATATCGATGAAATATGCAAAATAGAAGAGGTTGATGTTATCCAGGTTCTTCCTGGTGCCGGTCAGCCGAGCCCGCTTCATTTTCTTGATGTGTGCAAGGCTGTACAGAAAAGCGGCAAAAATCTCCATATTTCCATTGAACCTGAGGATGTTCCCAGGGCATTGGAGCTGCTGGATAAAAAAGGATTGTGCATCAATACCCATGCCGCAAGTGAAGCGGAGGCTTCCAAATTAATTGAGTTGGCGGGAAGTTGTTGATATTGATTATGACCTTGTCATTCGTGCAGTGAGTATTCAAGATGAATTCCAGCTAAGCTATTGGGACGGTCTGATAGTAGCTGCTGCAGAACGGGCTGATTGTGAAACTCTTTACTCTGAAGATCTGTCACATGGGCAGAAATATGCCGGGATTCAATGTATTAATCCCTTTATTGACAATTGAAAGGTATAGAGTCAGGCCGGCTTTACAAAGACTATTTCCCAGTCAATTGATCTGGGATAGTGGGAAAACCCATTTGGCAATTTACCCATTTAATCGTATACTTTGTATGAGCAAAATTTACAATACGAATGCTGTTTTTAGGGAGATTCACTATGAAAGGTCAAGAAGAAATACTCTTGCGTCCACAAACATCGATTCCTGCAAGAGAACTTTGGATATACCAAAATCCTGATGCTATGAATATCCTGCAACAAGGATTAAAGGATGCAGCAGAAGGGCGTATGACAAGAGTAGAAAAATTTAACAAGTTTATAGATGAACTCTAATGTTTGATTATGAAAAAGCCTACTTTATTAAACGATTTTCCCGGGATTCATGATCCCTTTCTGATCAAAAGTATTCTTGATTCCTTTGAAGAGCAGCATCGTGGCAGGATCTTCCGCCCTGCTCAGAAAT
>JAGLNY010000056.1 GCA_023139255.1 Spirochaetales bacterium | reverse complement strand
GCATACATCCTGTCAAACACAGCCTTTAGTTTCTCATCCCAGGTATCCTGATCAAGATCATCCCTGAGTGCGTAGATGTGCAGGTTTCCATCCCCTGCATGACCGAAGCTCATGATCCTCAGGTCGAACTTATTTTCCAGTTCGCTGCAGAATTTGATAAAACCGGCGATCTGACCACGGGGTACCACAACATCACACTCATCCATTTCGGTTGTGGAAGCTTTGATTGCTTCCAGGAAGGTGCCCCTTGCACTCCAGACAGACTGCTGCCGTTCCGGGGTATCTGAAATAAAGGCATCCAGTGCACCGTTGGCAATACAAAGTTCAGCCACCTCATCCAGCGCCTGGTCTACAACCGTACGGTTTGGGCCGTCGTAGGAGACCAGAAGATAGGCATCAGAAGATGTGTCGGGAAATTGACGGCCAAGATACTCTGCAGCCGCAAGAATTACCTCTTTCTGCATAAATTCCAGGGCAGTCGGAATCTGTTTGGCTCTCATAATCTTTGGGACAGTCCGGATAGCACTGTCCAGATCCGGGAAGGGGATGAGTAAGGAGACCGTTACAGTCGGAAGGGGCAGCAGCCTCAGCGTAGCCCCGGTTATCACTCCCAAAGTCCCTTCTGATCCAATCATTAAATCCCGGACACTATATCCGGATGAGTTTTTGGCTACATTGCCTCCTGCCTGAATAATTTTCCCATTGGGAAGGACCACTTCCAGGGCACGGATGTAATCCCTGGTTACACCGTATTTTACTGCCCGCATCCCTCCGGCATTGGTACTGATATTCCCGCCTATTGTGGCGCTTTTTTCACCCGGGTCGGGCGGATAGAACAGTCCCCGCGGTTCAAGATACTCCACCAGTTCCATCAGAAGGACGCCCGGTTCTACCTCCAGGGTCATACTATCTTCATCCAGGGTCAGGATTCTTTTCATCCGCTGCAGGGAGAGCATGATCCCGCCGTACAGACAGACCGCCCCTCCTACAAGCCCGGTCCCTTGGCCGCGGGGTGTAACGGGAAGATTCCGGGAATAGGCGTATTGCATCACTTCCGATACTTCCTTAGTAGACACAACTTCTATGAGAAGATCGGGAGGAGCTGTCAGGGTATGCAGTTCATCATGGTGGTAATCTTCATGAATACGTTCTTTCGTATATATCCTGTGGGAATCACCGATGATCTCAGTCAGCCTGGAGATGTCGGTTTCGTTTATCTGATTAAACATTGATTGCCTCTATGGCCAAAGATTTTTTAGACTCGATGTTGCTGATAAGACGGGGGAGTATCTCAAGGACGTCTCCCACCACTCCTATATGGGCAGTTTCGAATATCGGCGCATCAGGATCAGAATTGATCGCAATGATCCGTTCTGATCCCTTCATCCCGGCTGCAAACTGGACAGAGCCGGAAATTCCACAGGCTATAAGCAGTCTGGGTCGGACGGTACGGCCCGAGAGCCCGATTTGCTTTCGGGGATCGATTAACCCGCTCTCCACCATGGGACGGGTTCCTGCCACCTGGGCATCCAGTAAATCCGCCAATTGCTGGATAAGTTCCAGATTGTCAGGGTTACCGATGCCCCTGCCTGCGGCTATGATAATTTCTGCATCCTCAAGATGCTCCACCTTCTCTTTATGATGGACATCAAGCATAGTAATCCGGCTGGTCAGCTTCTCTTTTCTCATGATGAAATGCTCAATCTCACCCGAGGGCTGCTCCTCACGCTTAGGGGTGGAGAATATCTTGTACCGAACCGTAGCGAACTGGGGTCTGTGAGCCGGGGTCTTGATATGGGCCATTATATTTCCGCCAAAAGCAGGACGGATCTGTTCCAGCTCGCCATTTTCCCGGATATCAAGA
>JAGLNY010000055.1 GCA_023139255.1 Spirochaetales bacterium | reverse complement strand
TATCCCAGGGCTGAATCACGATGAGACGAGCTTCCGGTACTGAAATGCTGGCTACTTGCGATAATGGAGTTGCCTGCCCATAGTAGTCAACGCGTATTTTATCAAACAAGGCAGTTGAGGCTCTTCCTGTTCTGAGAGAATTAAAATCAGTCTCAAGTGCAATAATACTTTTTTTCATTCTGTTTTCTGTGTTTTGCATTATAGAGTTCATTGAATTTCTCCTAAAATATGTATTCTACATTACTCCCGGTATAAAAAAAAGACCGTGCTTTGAAATGAACGGTCTTTTTATATAAATTATTCCTCGCTTCCAACCTTGAAATACTTATAATCGAGAATTTCCAGGTTAGCACCTAACTCTTTAGAAAGAGACTTTAATATGGTTTCAACACTGGATTTATCATCCTTTACAAATCCCTGCTGAAGAAAACAGATTTCAGAGAAATGCTTATTAATTTTCCCCTTTACAATGTTTTCCACAATATTAGCAGGTTTTCCAAGTGCTGCTCCCTGCTTTGTAAAAATATCTTTCTGTTCAGCAAGATATTCGTCATCAACATTTTCCTTTGAAAGGTATAAAGGATTAAAGGCTGCTATGTGCAATGCACAGTCAAAAAGAAATTCTTTTACTTTGTTGTTTTGAAGGATCATAGGATCATCAGATCGAAGTTTAACAAGCACACCGATTGAGCCTTCTCCGTGTATGTATTCTGCTGCAATTTCATTTTCAGCAATATTCAAAACTGAAAAACGTTTCAGTGTCATATTTTCTTTTATAGTACTGATTAATTCTGTAACAAGATCTTTGAGTCCGGAGGTAATCTCAGTCAGATTATTTTGGAAAATAGTATTAAGTATTGACTCTCCAAGAGAAATAAAATCTTTATTTCGTGCAACAAAATCTGTTTCACAGGCCAATTCAAGAATTGCTGCTTTTGAAGGGGTAACACGGGAGAAAACACGACCGTTATTTGTCGCCCGTCCGCTTCTTTTTGCAACTGCTGCCAAACCTAATTCTTTTAATTTTTTCTCTGCCAGCTGAAAATCACCATTTGTCTCAACAAGTGCTTTTTTGCAGTCAAGCATTCCTGCACCCGTCATATCTCTAAGCTTTTTAACATCTACAGCTTTTATTCCCACTCTAAAACTCCTTAAAATCAAATTCCCAAAGCAGTTATATTTATTAATAAAATATTATCTTATTGCAATAATAACTGCAGTGGGGAATTTAGATATGTATTAATCTTTGTATAATTCTTTTTCATCGACAAGCGCAGCAGCTTCAACCAGGCTTTTATCACTCTCAGTAATTTCAGCGCTTTCACTAACTTTATCATTTTCAGTAACTTCTGCAACTTTATCACTTTCAGCAACGGCACTCTCTTTTTCCTTTGATGGGTCAAAATCTGCATAGTCATCTTCTGAATACTCTTTTTCATCAGATTTTTTTTCTTTAGTGACAGGTGCTGCTTCTTCAACAGTTTCTTCAGGTTTTTCCTCTTCCTCAGTTTCTTCAAGACTTTCAATCATCTCAATTCCGATTTCATTGTCTGCATCAATAACAGCTTTTGAAATTATCTCTGTAAAGAGTGATATAGCCCTGATAGCATCATCATTACCGGGGATTGGGTAATCAATATCAGTTGGGTCACAGTTTGTGTCAACAACAGCAACAATAGGGATTCCTAGTCGTTTAGCTTCTGCAACAGCAATAATCTCTTTTCTGGTATCAATTATAAAGATAGCACCGGGGGGGGCTTTCATTTCTTTAATTCCCCCGAGATTTTTCTCAAGTTTTGCACGTTCTTTATTTAGTTTTGCTATTTCCTTTTTTGTCAGGCTCTCAAAGGTTCCATCAACTTCCATTTTATCGATTTTTTTAAGGCGATGAATAGATTTTTTAATTGTTGAGAAATTTGTCAGCATACCGCCGAGCCAGCGATTATTTACAAAAGGCATACCGCAACGCTTTGCCTCAGCTTCGATTGCTTGCTGAGCTTGTTTTTTTGTGCCAACAAAAAGGATAGATTTTCCGTTCTTTACCTGTTCCCTGATTAGGTCATAGGCTTCTTTAATACAGACTGTTGTTTTCTGTAAATCAATAATATGAATCCCGTTACGTTCAGAAAAAATGAATTTTTTCATTTTGGGATTCCATCTCTTGGTCTGATGACCAAAGTGCACACCTGATTCGAGCAGGTTTTTCATACTAACTACTGCCAAACTTTCCTCCATTCACTAGTGCCGTGGTATCTTTCGGATGACTCGACACTTATGGTGTGAATAAACTCACACCGTCCTTCTCTTTTTCTCACCTAAAGGCGGAGATTCAGGGTATTAAAAACCCCGTTCACGTAATATGCCAGAAATCTTATGAATAGGCAAGCCTGCAACTGTAAAATAACTTCCCTTAATTGAAGAAATCATTCGCAAACCAGTCCCTTGAACTCTATAGGATCCTGCTGCACCATACCATTCTCCTGCATTAAGATATTTTTCAATTTCATTGGAACCAAGATTAAAAAATGTAACATCAGAGGATTCCCAACCTGAAACAATTTCACCAGTATGCGGAAACATAATAGAATAACCAGTAAAAACGCTGTGTACTGATCCGGAAAATTGAATTAACATGTTTCTGGCATCATTTCTACTGGAAGGTTTCCCAAAAATTGATTCCTGACAAGAAATGACAGTATCCGCTGTAATAATATGAAAATTCAAATTTTTCAGTTCAGGATATTTAACAATAAAAGTTTCCAGCTTGTGTTGTGAAAGAATTTCAGCACGTTCTCCCGGATGTTTAATGCTGCTGCCCTCGAAAGCGCCTGTAGGTCTGACTATTACAGAAAAACCTGCCTGTTCTAATATCTGTTTTCTTGCCTGAGAAGCAGATGCTAAAATAAGGGTTTTTTCTTCTTTTTCATTATTCATTTGAAGACAGCTCCTCCAAAGAAGTCCTGGTTGTTTCCCAGAGATTCATCTGGTTGTTTTGTTCATTCCTGGTTTTTTCAAGTTCTTCTAAAAGAGTTTTCATTGAATCACCATTTTGGTAATGCTGTGGATCAGACATTTGTAGTGTCAAATCTTCAATTTTTTTATCGTACTGATCGATCATGGTAAGAATTTGCTCTTCCTGCTTTTGTAAGGATTTGATTTTGTTTCGTAGAACATTCCTGCTTTTCCACTCCTTTGCTAATGTACACGAATTGTTCACCACTTCTTTTTTACTGTCACTGACTTTAGGGACAATAGGTTCAATATCATCAGTTATATATCGATTACGGTTTTCAAGAACCCAGGAAAAGTAATCATAATCACCCTCAAATATTTCAATGCCGGATTCTGATATATACATAATTCTGGTTGCGAGATTCCTGATAAAGTAACTATCATGTGAAACAAAAACCAACGTACCAGTATATGACTTTAATGCATCAAGAAGCACATCTTTTGCAGCAATATCAAGGTGGCTTGTTGGTTCGTCAAGGATTAAAACATTGTGAGGGTTCAGCAGTAATTTCAGAAGTGAGAGTCTGCTTTTCTCCCCACCGCTGAGAACTTCTGTTTTTTTATAAATATCATCTCCTCGAAACAGGAAAGAACCAAGATATGAACGAAGTTTCGGGATAAGTTGTGTCGGACACGATAACTCTATTTCCTCATAAGCTGTTAGGTGATTATTCAGCAGCGTATCTGAATCCTGAGAAAAGTAGCCTATAGATAATCCTGTACCATTAATTTTTTTTCCTGAAAATTGATTATCCATTTTTGCCAGAATTCGAAGAAGGGTAGTTTTGCCCGCACCGTTTTTACCAGTAACGGCAAGCCTGTCACCGCGTACCATTGAGAATGAGAGATCAGAGAGTACTTGAAGTTGGCCATAAGATTTTGATAAGTTTTCTACGGTGAAAATTTGTTTTCCTGAATGTTGAGACTGAGGAAATGTGAAACGGATCTTTATAAGATTTTCAGGAAGCTCAATTCTCTCCAGTTTGTCTAATGTAGTTATCCGGCTCTGAACCTGGCGGGCCTTTGAAGCTTTATACCTAAAACGTTCTATAAATTGTTCAACACGTTTTATTTCTTCCTGCTGACGCTCATGTTGAATAATCAGCTGATCATTTCTCTGCTTTCGCTGAAGCTCATAACTTGAATAATTCCCCGTATATCTTGTTACAGCACCATTGAAGATTTCTATAACTTCCTGAACTGATTCATCCAGGAAATCCCTATCATGGGAAACTATGAAGATTCCGCCTTGGTATCTTGCTATATAGTTTTTTAGCCAGATACGAGCTTCAACATCCAGATAGTTTGTCGGTTCATCAAGGAGTAAAAAATCAGATTGGCCAAGCAAGGTCCTGGCTAATGCGATTCGCATTTGCCACCCGCCTGAAAACTCACTGCAAGGTCTTGAAATATCGTTTATTGAGAATCCCAGACCCTGGAGAACCTGATATATTTTGGTTTCACGTTGATAATACCCGCTGGATAGAATTTTTTCATGAAGATCATGATGTTCAGTAAGCAGGGAGTTAAGTAGGGAATCACCTGAATATGCATTGTCTGATATTTTTTTCTCAAGTTCTTTAACTTTTTCATGCATGTCATGAAAATATAAAAAAGCATCATCGGCAGATGAATAAACAGTTGAATCCTTGAAAACATAATCAGATTGAGGCAAATATGAGATTCTGGAACCTCGTGTTTTGTGTACGACACCACTATCAGGTTCTATAAGTCCGCATATAATTTTCATGAGGGTAGATTTTCCACTTCCATTAGCTCCTGCGAGTGCGGTTCTGCTGGTATCGGAAAGGCTCATGGAAACAGAAGAGAGAATGTCTCTGTCACCATAAGATAATGATATATTTTCAAGTTGAAGTGATGGCACTACTATTCTCCTGAATCAATTTATTGCATAATACAGCATTATTATCAACATTCAAGCGAGTAATTCCAGTAAGGTAAAGAATAAGTGAATTAAACATGGATGAGATTTTTCTTGTAATTTAAAGTTCAATTTACTACTATAGAATAATTAATTGATACTGGGAGAAAACTTATGCTCTGCCTCACACTGACAGAAAAAAGCATGGAAAATAATTTGCTTCAATACCAGAAACACAATAAATTAATTGATGTTGTTGAACTCCGTGTAGACATGTTAGAAGGGGAAATTCCAATTGATTCAATTACTCGTTTCCCGTATTTATGTGAAAAACCTGTGATACTTACTTGCAGAAGGGAGAAGGATGGCGGGAATTTCAGAAAGGGTGAACGAACCAGATATAATCTTTTAAGGAAACTTATAAAAGGGGATTTTGCCTATATTGACCTTGAGGAAGATTTAGGCAAAAACGAACTTGAAGAAAGTGTCAGGGAGAAGGGTGTTTCTATAATAAGATCCTTTCATGATCATAACAGTGTTCCTGGTGATTTGTTTAAAAGAATGCATCGGATTGCGCAACAAGGAGAAATTCCTAAAGCTGCTGTAACCCCAAAATCTTTCGCAGATGTCGCTAGAATATTTGAAGGAAGGAACGAACTTAGGGATATTAAAAAGAAAATACTTCTTGGGATGGGTAACTTTGGGGTTCCTACACGCAT
>JAGLNY010000054.1 GCA_023139255.1 Spirochaetales bacterium | reverse complement strand
CATATATCTCAATCCTGCCCGATTTTCTGGAACTTACTGTGACGGCCATGGCAGAAACGATTATGAGCGCTGGCGAGTTTGGGATGCCGTTATTTAGTCTCGGTGTCGATGCCCACCTGATGCATATGCTCTATGTATTCGGGGAGATTCAGGGAGTTCAGGTTGATTTGGAAAATTTCGACTTAACACAATCCACCAATGAGATGATTAATATTGGTGCCAGGTTGAAATTGGGATGGATCAGTGTCGGTGTAGGAATGTTTAATATCATTCGCGGAACTGAAGAGAATGAGGATCTGATTGATAACATTACATCTTCCACATTTAACCTGGATAGTGCAAAATACATGGCCACTATTGTGGTTCAAGTTCCATTGACAGATTTTATCCCAAGTATGGATTGAGGAGGAAATTATGAAAACCAAACAAATTATTGCGCTTTTTATAGCACTTTTATGTATAGGGGTTCTGGCCTCCTGTGATTTGATTAATGAGTTTATCGAATCGAGAACAAGACCGATTCCCCTCATCCAGATATTTAACTCGAACCTGGAGAAGACGCTGAAAATGGTTCCAAACGATACCTTATATGTTCAGGTTCGAGGACTTGAACCTGATAAGGATTATACGATTCAATGTCTTGACCCTGTCGATAAAGTTATTGTTGAAATAATCACTATGTCTGATGAGAATGGTATAATCGGGATTAGCCCGCTCTGGTATGACATTGGTTTCAAACAGGATGAAGATGGAAATCTGACATTAGCGGAAGAAGAGGTAGCCCTCAAAGCTTTCTATATCAGGGTGTTTGACGAGGAGGCTGTTGCACGCGGCAAGACAGATTTCCGACTGCCCTTCTTTTTTGTAAGCTCAAATGACAACTTTGAGCGGCCGCAGCCCATTGTTATGGCCGGAAAGGTCGTGGACGTGGACGGTGACGATAAATTTACCATGGAGAATGCGTTCTATTCTGATTATCCTGACCATTCCGATCAAGAACTTCCTACTATTGATGAATATCCGGACGGTTATGATGGTACACCACTGACAAATAAATTATATGTAAAAGTTGCCAGTATGACCCCACTGATTGAAGGCGATGAAGGCCTGACTAAAAAAGTACGAATCTGGATTCTGCCATTTACCGGAGACAGCTTTCGGGAGGGAGAGAGAATTGTTGATAATGCCCTGTTTTACAAGGATTTCACTGTCGAAGAACTTATGGAAGAAGCAGCTGGAAAAGCATATGGAGGACCAACGGGTGTTCATATGCCCTGGCCAGTAGATCGACCAACTAGTTATGTTGATATTGATGGTCTTGAAACCGCTCAAAAGCAAGATTTAATTCCAGCATGGGCTGAAGGAGAGTCATTCAGCGTCTTTCTGGATATGATGGATAAAGATGTACGCGGAGTTTACGAAATTATGAAAGAAGGCTTTACATCATTCTATCTGGATAGTATCGATGGGAATGGCGTTGCCGGTTTCATTGTGAAAGAAAAACCGATACCGCCAGCCGATTATGTATCATTGCAGCTTGCCTCGGGTGGAGTATTCAGATGGAGATACAATGCAACCACGTATAGGTACGAGTATGACTATGATTACCGGGACACCTTCATAAAAAGCGGGTATGACACCAGGTGGTCCTCTCACAGTGGTGCTTTCTGGGGCAGAGGTGTAAAAGTTATCTGGAATCCCTATCGGACTCCGGCCGGTTGGCAAGCTAGCGGGGCATCGATGCCCAGCAGCTTTTGGGGACAATACGTTAATGTATACATTGTAGATGCTTCACAAGCACTTACTTCAGGTGCTGAAATAATACCTGCTACAGGGACATTTATGAGACGTGTCCCCGTTCAATACGGATGCAGTAATGGTTGGTGGCAGCAGACTATATGGCGGGCTCCGATGACCCCAGGTGCGTATATGATTATTGTCGATATGGACAGGGATGGAGAAATTTCTGATTTCGATCTTGTCGATAATCTTAAAAGTGACGGTACAAAATGGGTAGAAGGTGACAAAAATATTGGATTCAAGGTTGTAGATTAATCTTTTTCGAACACGAAGAATGAATTTGAGGCTGTTGCAAAGATCTTTTGTAACAGCCTCTTTTTTATGTAACACATTTTTTTATTTTAGGTTCACTTTAAAATTCTCTTTGAATGATAGGATGAAGTAAAATCACAGTTGCCGCCTGGCCTCAGGGAACAATCAGATCTCGTGACATGTGCTCAAGTGCAGCATGAATTTCCTCAAGCAGCGTACTCTGGGCTTTTTTCTGTGTTCCATTTCCCGAATTCCCATCATCTGTGAAAAACTTTCCAGCAGAAACAGGCTCGCCCGCATATACATAAGCCTTAATCTTTCCGGGATTATAGCGGGAATTAATATCACCGCCCTTCAACCTGTTAATAACATCAAGAAGATTAAGGGCATACTCGCAGTACCGTTCCGGCTCACACGGCGGCTGGATATATCCGGGGTAAAAGTATTCCAGGACATCTACAATCTGGGAGTGATGAATATAGATTCTTGCTTCCATTGATCGAAAATCAGTAATACTGCGCGGGGCGGGGGCCAAATCCTGTGGATTGAACGATTCCGGGTAGAGGTTGGACATCCCTTTATAGCGGATGTGAAATACCCTGTCCAGCCAGTTACCCTGCGGCTTTATACCAATCAGCGACTCTGCCGCAGCTAACGCAGCTTCGCAGACCAGGGCAAATCTCTGCCCCAGATTTTTCTGCTCTTTTTGTTGAGGATCCAGGTTCTCAGGGAGGTGGTAAAATTCCTCAAGCAGCAGGAGTGTCCTGTGAGTGGCCTCAATCAGCAAATTGTGAATATGTATCTGGGGGCGAAGTGCAGGAGGCATACCATCAATATTTGAAGCGTCAGGGCTGGAGACTTCAGGTTCCAAGGTGATTCCCGTCTCGTTTTCCCATCGATCCATAACCTTTCGTACAAATTGTTCATAATCATCGGCATAACGATACCCGATAACTATGGGGAATATCGTTACGTCTTTGCCGCTCTCCAGTCCCCATTTTGCCAGGGAAGCAGTCCCTGAGGAGATTGGGAAACAGTGGTGCATGTGATAGGAGACCTGACCTTCCGGAGCCAGTGCAATCGGAAAACGACCCTCTCTCATTTCAGTCCGCAGCAGGGTCAATCCGTCCCTGTTTGATTCCCCGTTTACCACTGGGATATTCCCGAGTCGCGGAAAAAACCAGACAGCAGCTTTCCCTGCCCAGTTCAGGACATCTTTTCCATAGAGAAAGATGACATGAGGTATTGATGGGAAAGGTGATTTACGCCTGCGGGCACTTTTTCCAAGAAGTTTAGTAAGGGTATAGAGCAGAACAGAAGCATCCATTTTTGAAGAGTGCCGGAATGCAAGTATTAGCCGTTTCTCACCCGAATAAAATTCATGAAACGCATCAATAAGGAAATCCTCATTTTTCAATGCTATCGATGAGACTCCTTCTACAAAACGCAGGTACAGTTTTCCTGCCATCCTCACAAAGCGGAAAGCCCCGGATGAAAAATGCGGGGCTACAAATCCGTGCCCGGGAACCGGTCTGCTGAACTTCAGGTAATTTTTGCTTGTTTTTTTCATCTTGCTGCAGCCATCATTTTTTCATAATATGAACGTGTGATAGGGTAGAAAGAGAGAATGATGATCCCGGAAATATAAAAGATTACCGGTATTGGTCCGCAGATTATTTTTATTCCCGTGAGAGTTATCCTTTCTGGGGCAATACTTGCATCATATTTGAATATTGCAAGAAGCCAGCCGTTTAACGCCAGGGCTAAAGCCTGACCGATTTTACTGGAAAATGTCCAGAGACTGCTGAACACGCCCTCCCTGCGAATTCCGTTATTACGAATTGAGTCGTATTCCACAACATCCGGAAGAATTGCGTGGGGGATAACATAGTGGGTGGATAATCCTATCCCGGCTAGAGCCATTACGGCAAAAGCATAGGTAGGACCAAGCTGCTCACCCAGAAGGACGAACAGAAGTACAGCAATACTCATGATTCCCATGCCAATATTATAACAACTTTTTTTACCGATCTTTTTGGATATTTTTACCCAGATTGGAATGAAAATAAGGCTGAATGTCAGCAGGAAGAGGAGGGCAATCTGGAAAAGATTTTCATCAAGGAAGATGTATTTAAAAAAGTAGACCAAGGCTCCCTGGATCATGGTTGTCCCGGTGATAAACAGCGACCACGGAATGAGTGCCTTCAGAAAAACCGGCAAACCAAGAACTTCAATGTAGGTTTTAATAAAACCAGGTCCTTTCTCCTTTTCTGTATGCTTAGGTTCCCTGATAGCCCAGATTGTTACCATAGCAGTTCCCATCATCAAGCCGCCCATAATCCCGCTCATTACCGACCAGCCAAGACCCGGGGATGAGAACAGGCTTATTATCGGCATAACCGCCGCAGCCCCCATAAATGTGCCTAAAACCGCAAAACTCATCCGGTATCCGGTAAGCACCGTTCTCTGGTCAAAATCCTGGGTGAGTTCGGGAAGAAGTGCCGCGTAGGGTATGTTTACCAGCGTGTAGGCAGTATTCAGGAGGCAGAAATAGAAGGTCATGAGCCAGAACAGGCTTTGCTGGCTGCTGATCCCGGGATTTGTAAACATGAGGATCATGGCTGCGACTGATATAAGCGACCCTACGAACATATAGGGTCTTCTTCGTCCCCATCGTGATCTTGTCCTGTCGGATAAATAGCCGGTAAGGGGGTCGGTAACTGCATCCCAGATTTTCCCGATCATCAGGACAGTCCCGGCCAGGGCTGCAGAGAGGTGGACGACATCTGTGAGGTAATAGAGCAGATAGAACCCGATTATAGTAAAAAAAAGGTTTCCACCGAGATCACCGATGCCGAAACCGAAACGAATCCGTTTGCTGAGCTTTTCCATGCTGACTCCTTGCAAATATTTCAGGTATACTGTAGGAATTATAGGGTGTATGAGGGCAGTTGACAAGTTTTATATGAAGGATAGTGCATGAATTTTATTAAGAAGAACTGGTTTCTGGTTGTGCTTTTCGTCTCTTTGGTTTTTGGATTCTCAATCCCGGGAATTGGTATCTCTTTAAGTTTCGGTAAAATAACAACAACAGCGCTTATTGTTCTCATATTTCTGATTACCGGGTATACAATACCAACTGAGGCTATAGCGACGGGATTAAAAGATTTTCGGCTGCATATTTTTCTGCAGGTGTTTATTTTTTTGGTAATTCCCCTCTATTTTGTGCTGACGCTGAAATTATTTTCCGGCAGTTTTCCACCCGGAATCCAGGTTGGTATTATTGCTTTAGCCTGTCTTCCGACTACCATTTCTTCCTGTGTGATATTTACCCAGATATCCGGGGGAAATGTCGTAGGGGCAATGTTTAATGCTGCCCTGGCAAATCTCCTTGGTGTGTTTGTGTCGCCTCTGTTGTTGTCATTTTTTCTGAATACTTCCGGCCATGTTATCATGGCATCAGAACTCTCGAAAATTATTATCAGTATCGGACTGAAAATCCTGCTTCCGCTGTTTCTGGGTCAATTGGTGCGAACTATCAGGATCCCGGCGCTATCAGTTAAAAAGAGATTATCCTTAATCAACAGCATAGCAATTCTGTTAATAACATTTATCAACTTTTCAAAATCAGCAGCTGATCCTGTCTTCCGGCAAACACTTCCTCAGGTGATCGGTCCCGTACTCTATCTTGCTGTATCATTTCTTATTCTATTGGGGCTGAGCTATGTTTTGGCAAGGGTCCTCAAGTTCAATTCCAGAAATATTATTACCATTGTGCTAACTGCACCCCAGAAAACACTAGCGATGGGAGTCCCGCTGCTGTCAACATTTTTTGTGAACTCACCGGAGTTGTTGGGGCTGGCCCTGCTGCCGCTGCTGTTTTATTATCCATGGCAGCTTCTTATTTCCGGGATTATAAAGGGATTTCTGATGAAAAAGATCGCTTAAGAGTACTTCTTGTCAACGACAATTTTACGATCTTTATACCTGGCCTTAAGTAAGATCCACAGTTTTTCCCTGCTTATGCGATTCCAGGGAAAAGCCCGGGTGTATGCATCAATCACCATACGCGGATTATCATGCATGCGGGTGGCCAGCTTATACCCGCCGCTGAATATGAATAAAAATAATAACCGAGCCAAGCGTAAAACGATCGTAACAGTCGAAAAATTAAGGATTTTGATGGAACTTTTGCTATATTCAAGTGTATTACCTTGAACTTTGAAGTTCTCACGAAAGATCTTCCTCAGGCAGAATAAATACTATATACTCAAAGTATGAAAAAGTTGCCCCTGGGAATCCAAACCTTTAAAAAACTTAGAGAAGAAGACTATCTATATATTGATAAAACCAGATATATCTATCAGATGATTACTGAAGGATCAATCTATTTTCTTTCACGCCCCAGGCGGTTTGGTAAAAGCCTGACATTAAGTACTTTGGGTTCGCTGTTCGAGGGAGAGCGGGAACTGTTTGAAGGACTCTACATCTACGACCAACCCTGGGAGTGGAAGAAGTGGCCTGTGCTCCGTTTTGATTTTAGTATTTTCAGTGAATCATATGAACCGGAAGTTTTAGAAAATCATATAGCTCAGACAATCCAGTCTTTTGCGGATTCTTATAGTATTACATTAACAAAAACCGGATACGATGAACGTTTTAAGGAACTATTGGAAAAACTTCCTGACAGAGCTGTTATCCTGATAGATGAATATGATAAGCCAATCCTTAACTACATAACTGATCCACAGAGAGCTCGGAAGGTTAAAGAGATCCTGAAAGGTTTTTATACCGTTATTAAAGCAGCAGATGCTTATGTTCGCTTTGCTTTTTTAACAGGTGTGACCAAATTTGCAAAGATCAGCGTCTTTAGCGGATTGAATAACCTGACAGATCTAACCATGGAACCTGATTATGCAGATCTTTGTGGTTACACCGAAGAGGAACTGAATCGTTATTTTACTGATGAATTCCGGATTATAGCTGGAGAGATGGAACTGTCAGAAAATGGATTAAGAGACAAAATACGTGAATGGTATAATGGATTCCGGTTTTCTTCCCGGAATATTCGTGTCTATAATCCTATATCCCTGATGTTTTTCGTTCGTAATCGTGAATTTAAGCCATATTGGTTTGAGACCGGTACTCCCACGTTTCTGACCCAGCTTATGAAACAGGAAGGTTTTGCTCCTGAGCAGATGGAGGAATTATCCTGCCGTGATACGGATTTTTCCACTTACGAAGTGGAGAATCTGGTTGCTTTACCCATTCTTTTCCAAAGTGGGTATTTAACTATTCAGGATTATCTGCCAGATGAGTTTATTTATGTTTTAGGATACCCTAATAGAGAAGTAAAAGCATCTTTTCTGGAAAACCTGATCAAATCATTTGCCCCAAAAGATCGGGGAATGGTGAATAGTCCATTGATACGCTTGCAGGGAAGTCTAAAGAAATATGATCTGGAAGCCTTTTTTGAGAATCTGGACATCCTTTTTGCAAAAGTACCCTACGATATCCATTTAAAATATGAGAAATACTGGCAAAGTCTCTTTTATATGATTTTTACCCTGATGGGTTACTATATAGAGACAGAATACAAAACATCCAAGGGACGCATTGATGCTTTTATCAACCTACCGGATAGAATCTATCTGTTTGAGTTTAAGTTCACCGATAGGGGTGACGGCACAGTAAAAATGGAAGAGGCGAGAACTCAGATTAGAGAGACAGATTATGCCAAGCGGTTTTTAGATACAGGTAAGCCTGTGAGCCTTCTGCCGGTGGTATTTGACTACAAAGACGAACGTGCAGTTATAGAGTGGGAAGAAAGATAGGGGAAGTCGAAAGCAGGAGACTGGAGATAGAAAAGTAGAAATATATCGGCATTAAATATTTTAATCCCTACAGCTTCACACTCGTCTTTTCAATAATCGCCTGGCAATAGGTACAGTCAGTACACTGCTGTCCGCAGGTTATAGTCTTGTCAAACCAATCTGCCGGAAAAGCCCGGTTGTTCAGGATATGAGGATGCCATAACGGTCCGAACCCAGGTTCCATGAGATCCAGAAGATTTCCATAGTATTTTTCCCGGGTGTATGCATCTATCACCATACGCGGGTTATCATGCATG
>JAGLNY010000053.1 GCA_023139255.1 Spirochaetales bacterium | reverse complement strand
GCTGTAGTAATCACGGCAAAGGGTATCGGCCTGAAGGGTTGTTTCATCATTAGTAATCTCACTCTCATGAGATACCACATTATCATGGAATGTCTGGAAGGAGCAGAAGTTCAGGCATCCGCTGTTTACCAGCATATAGAGTTTTTTGCCGTGTGCATCCGCCCATTTCTGGAGTGCCGCCAGACGATCCGGGTTACGGTTAAATTCCCGCTGAACATAATAGCTGTCAAAATAACTGCTCGTGTAGTTCATCCCCTGCACGGTACCCAGCCGCATATTGACCGAGGCCCGTACATCAATCATAGGGAACTCTTTTTGGACCATGCCCGCAATAACCGGTGACAGTGTCGTAATTGCGTCAATGCCGAGCAAATCATGCAATTGTGCTATTAGTTCCCTGGTCCTGGTAGAGAAGGATTTAGCTACCGCGTCCGGACCATAGCAGGATGCGTTGAACAGAAGGTTTAAATTGATGCCCATAGACTTGATATAGGGCAATTCACCGCTCATTTGCCGGATTGTTTCTTCTTCTTCCGCCAAGGGTGCCCGGCCGGAAGAAGTTCCCGGCCAGGCAAAATAGATTTCCCGGATATGATCCTGATAATCCGAAACAATATTGCTGAAATAGTCCGGTTCGCCGGACATGTGGGGTGTACTGTCAATACTAGACACTCAAGTTTTTAGCATTTCTCCTTTTATTAAAATAGTTTTCTGCAAAAACTGCAGGTGCTTCATAGCCTAATACTGAGTGAATCCTCATGCGATTGTAAAATATTTCAATATACTCTTGTATTGCTGATTCTGCTTCAGCTCTTGTTGCAAATTTTCTCTGATAGATTAACTCATTTTTCAACGTCCCCCAGAAACTTTCTGTCGGTAATCCTATTGTAAGGATTATTCATTTTATCCTCATCATTTATTAATCCTCAGCATTTGCCCGCTTCAACATTTGGAGTTCTGGTTTCCACTTTTTAGAGTATATTGCTGAGGATTAATGAATTGGCTTTCTGACTTTACTACCCCATACTGGAGTGATTAAAGGTCAGGAGGCTATCTATGTATGAAATGTTTGACAAAGCAACAGGTTTTGTTCTGGATTATTACTCCAAGGACGAAAAGAACAAGTCATGTTTGTGCACTTTTCGTAAATACCTGAATAAGTTTCGTGCTTATTTGGTAAGTGAGAGAATTGAGTATTCCCACAAAGAAGCCTTGGAATGGCTTTCGAAGGAGTTTGTAATCCTCTCATACAACCAATACAAGGTTTGCAGAAGGATGATTTTCAGGGTGAATGACTTCATCCTTAATGGCACCATTACTCAACGGGAATACATCTATTCAGACTTTCTAGAATATGATGCATTGAAACAACCACAGAAAGCCCTTATCGATGAATTCCTTGCGGGCAAGGCAAGGAATAACCACAACAAAAACAATTTCAAGCATATCTTATCATCTCTATTCCTGTACCTGCAGGAAACCGGATTCTTCTTGAATAAAAGCAAAATAAATTCTTCTTCCCTTGATGAGTACTTTAGCAGACCAGGGAAGCCAGTTCTAAATAGATTTTACCTTCCACAAATAATGAGATTCCTTTACTTGAAAGGATTGGTTTGCGTCAGCGATAACGAAATTTGGAAATATTTCGGGATTGACTTGAAGCAAATCAGCAATATCTCAAATTATGCCGTTCCCGTAATGGAAACCTGTGAGAGCAGTAGGAGCTGCAGGGTGGTCAGTGACTTCATTCTTGAGCCGGAACTTTATGGCAGACTCATCGACTATCTTAATGAAAACGAATACTCAAAAACCACATATTCTGCCACTATCAACCCTTTTTTCGACATACTTGCATTTTTATCCGTCAACTCCTTTTCTTTTTCCCGTGAGCTTCTGACTGATTGGGCAAAAACTAAAAAGCCTGAATGGGATTACAAATTCTATGCCTCCCTAACAAAGACAGTCCAACTGGTAGATCTCCTAGGCTCCCATGCAAGAGTAGATGCTCGCGTGGTTCCCCCGAATTGCCATAGAGCATTGAAATACATCCCACCGCCTTGGGCGGCAGAAATCGTCCAGGAATACCTATTGGAACGTAAGCGAGAAGGGATGGAAGCCTCGACATTATGCATGAGCAGGAACTCCAGCTGTAAATTTCTTATATATGCAGAATCAAAGGATATTCATTCCTTTGCTGACATTACTGTGAATCTGGTAAAGGAATACAACAAGCAGGACAAGCATAGAACCATAGAGGGAAAACAGGCCTATAGCAGCAAGTTAAGGATTTTCCTTCGCTATCTGGTAATCCAAGGTCTCCTACCTTCAGAGATGATGCTTGCCGTCCCAACAATATTCGCCCCTAAGGTTTCAATCGCGACAGTCCTATCCGAAAAAGAAAAGGAGGGGATCGTAACTTCCCGGAGTGTCCGCTGTAACACTCCCGAAGAATTGAAGGAAAATGCTATTGTTGCCTTGGGGCTACAACTCGGACTCAGAGCTTCCGATATTGTACGTCTCAAACTACAAGACATCGACTGGAATCATAGCACTGTAAAAATAATCCAGAAGAAAACGGGGGTGCCTTTGGAAACTGCTTTACCCGTGGGTGTTGCCAACTTGTTATACAGATACATTACAAAGGGGAGGCCTAAATCAGATTTGCCCTATATTTTCCTTCACCATAATGCCCCCTTCTCAAAATATTCACCAAATAAATGCAGTTATTGTCTGACAAAGGCTTTGGTGGACATTCCTAGGACTTCCCTTGGTTTTCATATCACAAGAAGGACGTTTGCGACCAACCTGCTCGTATCGGGTAATGGAATACAGATAGTAAAGTCCGCACTGGGCCAAAGCGACCTCACGCAACTGAATCATTACCTTGGTATCGACCTAGTCCATCTTCGGCTCTGTCCCATCAGTCTTGAGGGGATTGGATTGTCAGGGAGGCTGAAATGAGAACATTCAAAAGCAAGTTTGGCTATTTCATAACTGACTTTATTAACGAGAAGAGAGGAAACGGGTTCTCCTATGAATTTGAAGAGTACATGCTGAAGAGGTTCGATAGCTTCATCGTTGAGCATGATTTTGATGATGGGAATCTTTCACGAACACTAGTTCTTGAATGGGCGATACAGACACCAACGGAAAGTATAAACTACAGGAACAGACGTGTCTCTTTGACAAGACAATTCGGCTATTACCTTCTTTCCTTGGGTAAGCAGGCATACATCCCCATGTGGATGGCTTCGGAGTCAATATCCGTTCCTTATATCCCATCCAAATCGGAGATTGAGGAAATTTACCAATCGGTCGATTCCTATAAGCTCCGCCACGTAACTGCCAGATACCCGCAAATCGAACTCTCGGTGTTATTCCGGCTGTATTATTGCTGTGGTCTCCGGCTCGCCGAATCCTGCTACCTCAAACGGGAACATGTAGATTTGGAACAGGGCGTACTACATATTATGCATTCAAAGGGTGATAAGGATAGGCTTGTCCCAATGGCTCAAGATTTGACAAACCTATGCAGGAAGTATGATCAATGGATGCAGGCAAGATTCCCCTGTGACCTCTGGTTTTTCCCTCGCATAGATGGAAAGGCTCCCATTCAAAAAACGACGGTGGATAGAATGTTCGCTGACATCTGGAAAAATACAAAGGCATCGAAGATGGCATCCAAGGCACCTGGGGTGCATAGCCTCAGGCACGCATTTGTTATAGAAAAGATGAATACATGGATGAAGGAAGGGATTTCAGAAGCTATGCTTCCCTATCTGAGCGTGTATCTTGGCCATTCTAGAATTTCTGAGACCTATTACTATTACCATATTAAGAAGTCTATCTTTGAAGTGATACGGGAAAAAGATGGAGCTTCGGCAACCATTATCCCAAAGGTGGTAGAATATGAACAATAGAAATAAACGGACCCCCTTGTTCTTTTCAATGACCTTCAATTTCCTCAATGTCTATATGACGACCCAAGTAGGGAGATCTCCTGACACGGTCAAATCCTACAGGGACGGCCTTACCATCTTCGCCCGTTTTATCATAAACGTAAAAGGCCTGAAACTGGACAGATTCACCTTTGAGGAGTGCACTAGGGACTTCATCTTTGATTTTCTCGACTGGCTAGGGGAAACAGGGTGCAAACCGGGGACAAGAAACCAGCGGTTGGCAGTGTTGAATTCCTATCTCAAGTATGCGGCAGACAATGATGTATCGCTTCACCCCATCACCTTCTCGATTGGTACGATTCCCTATGCCAAGGTACCAAAAGGAATCTTAAGGTGTCTGGATGAAAAGGAAACCGCTGCAATATTATCTGCCCCTCCAGTCTCGAACCTTGGAATTAGGAATCAGATGCTTCTTATTCTGCTCTATGATTCTGCACTGAGAGTGTCAGAACTTCTCAATTTACAGGTTGGTGATATCAAGATGGACCCTAAAAACGGTTACTTGCGTGTGGTTGGCAAAGGCAGCAAAGAAAGGATCATACCGCTTTCAGAATTGACCATTGAACATCTTCAACAGTATATGAGGCTCTTCCATGGTGCTAAGGAACCCTCAACTTATCTTTTTTATACTGTCATAAAAGGACATGCTGACAGAATGTCCTGTGGAAACGCTGAACGAATCGTTCAAAAGTACGCTGACTTGGCTGGGAAGGAAGTGGCAACAATGCCTTTGTCCGTATATCCACACATGCTTCGAAGAACCAGAGCGACATATCTTGTGCAACATGATGTACGTATTGAAGTGGTTGCCAGATTACTCGGCCATGCAAACATTGCCACTACCGAAACACATTATGCAAAAATCTCACCAGAGGTCATTCGTAAGGCAATGGAATCAACAGAGCCCAAGGGTGGCGGCAAAGAGGAGCCTCTTTGGACCACCGACAAAGATGAATTGAAGCACTTGTATGGAATAAGGTGAGGTTCATTAATCCTCAGCAATATACTCTAGAAACTTGAAAAGAAAACTCCACATGCCGATTTGACCAAATGCTGAGGATTAATAAATGATGAGGATAATGTCGGTAATCCTATTGTAAGGATTATTCATTGAGTCCTGGTTTAAAACGCTGAAATATAGTGTTTCTTATCCGGGTAAATTTGAAACACTCAAAGATGCCAGAGAATGGTTTGCAATTTTTGTGCATCAGTACAATACCTGTCATAGCCATTCAGGTTTGCATTTTATTACGCCGAAGCAAGTGAGAGAAGGGAGCTATAAGAAAATTGTAAAAAAGCGAAACAAAACTATGGTAGCAGCAAAAAAAAGGAATCCTCACAGATGGAGCAGGGCTGCTAAACAACTACCAGAAGAACATGTTGTTCATCTAAATCCTTCGGCTGATACAAGGATTTTGTTGAAGACAAAAAAAGAGAGAGTACCAGCTTAATTATTTTAAAGAAAATGCTTCAACTATGTTGACATCTTCCGGTGCCAGGCACCGGAATACACA
>JAGLNY010000052.1 GCA_023139255.1 Spirochaetales bacterium | reverse complement strand
AATGTTAATGTGTATTGACATTCTATTATTTAATGATACTATTCGATACAAGCGCTTGTATTTGGAGGCATTTGGATGTATTTGGAGGAATTATGGATATTACAAAACAGAAACTATACGATGACCGAATCACAGATTTCATAAAAAGAGTACGTGGGCGGATATTATCATCATCTCATCAACTTGATGCAGAATTCGGTCACTCAAAAGAACCAATTCCCTTTAATAAAAGACTTTCCCTGAAATATAACGGGATAAAAGAGGGCGATGTCTGGGGAAAAGAGTGGGAAAGTGCCTGGTTCAGGCTTACTACGGTTATTCCTGCCGCATGGAAGGGAAAGAAAATTGCTGCTCACCTGAATTTCGGCGGTGAAGGACTGGTATTCTCTGCTGATGGAGAACCGGTACAGGGATTATCCTGCGGCTCAGTTTTTGATACGGAGTTTAAAAGACCGATATATTCCCTCATGGACAGTTGTGACGGGGGTGAAAAGATAGAAATCTGGGTAGAAACGGCCGCTAACGGATTGTTCGGTATAGAGAGAAAGAGTGACCCCGAATTTGACGATCCGGAAAAACATGGGACATTCAGGCCTAAAATAGAGTCAATGAAAATCTGTGTTTTCGATGAGACTCACTGGCACCTTTGGCTGGAAGCGGATCTCCTTGCCGGGATTGCCCAAACACTGCCTCAGACCAGTGTACGCCGGGCAAGGTTAAACAGAGGCCTTCTTGAAGCTGCAGCAGCATACCTTGACAACCCGGAAAATGGAGAAGCTTCCCGTGAGAAACTTGCTCCTCTTCTCAAAAAACCTGCTGAAGCTACCACAACATCCGCCGTCGCCGTTGGCCACGCCCATATCGATACAGGGTGGTTGTGGCCGGTACGTGAAACAATAAGGAAATGTGCCAGAACCTTCGCCACACAGATTGCACTCCTTGAAAAATATCCTGAATACATTTTTGGGGCTTCCCAACCCCAGCACTATGCCTTTGTAAAAGAGTACTACCCCGGTTTGTATGAAAAAATCCGCGAGATGATCAAAGAGGGCCGATGGGAAGTACAGGGAGGCATGTGGGTAGAGGCAGACTGTAACCTTATCAGTGGTGAATCTATGGTGAGACAGTTCATCCATGGAAAAAACTTCTTTCTTGATGAATTCGGCATCGATGTCCGAAACCTGTGGATACCGGATGTATTTGGTTATTCCGCGGCAATGCCGCAGATCATGAAGATGGCGGGTGTCGACTATTTTCTTACACAGAAAATATCATGGAGTCAGTTCAATAAATTCCCGCATCATACGTTCATGTGGAAAGGAATTGATGGAACCGAAATACTTACCCATTTTCCCCCGGAGGACACCTACAACAGCACGCTGACACCCCAGGGATTAAAACTGGCACAGGATAATTTTATTGAAAAGGATTTCCTTGACGAATTCTTGTGCCTCTTTGGAATCGGGGACGGGGGCGGAGGGCCTAAAGAAGAATTTATTGAAAGGGGGCTTCTCCAAAAAGACCTTGAGGGAACTCCTAAAGTCAAATTTGACCGTGCCGACGCTTTTTTTGACCGGATAGGAAAACACAAAAACCGTATGGAAACATGGTCCGGTGAACTCTACCTGGAACTCCACCGTGGAACACTCACGACACAATCCAAAGTCAAAAAATGGAACCGTAAGCTTGAATATCTGCTGAAAGAGACAGAATTTTTAGGAGCGTGTGCGGACCCTGCAGAATATCCCCGGGAAATTCTCGATGCTCAGTGGAAAACGCTGCTGAGGAACCAGTTCCATGACATAATCCCGGGATCCAGTATCGCAATGGTATATGAAGACAGCCACCGGGAATACAAAGAGATTTCATCCGTGTTGAAAGACCTCAGGTTAGATCTGGCGGCAAAATTATTTGAACCCAACCCAGAGAGTATCGTCCTTATGAACACACTATCCTGCAAGTATACAGATCCCATTGTCCTTCCGGAATCCTGGAAAAACCGGACGGTACTTTCTCAGGGCAAACCGGTACAGCTACAGCAGGAGGATGAAGCCCCTGTGATTGACGGAGCTCCCGTGATTGCTATGGAGATTGAACCCTACTCTTTCATCACCATCACCAAAGGTGACAACTTCACAACTGAAACCTCAGCGGCCCGGCAACGAGATCCGGATCTCATCCTTGAAAACGAGAGGATCAGATATACATTCACACCAGACGGAAAATTGCAGGCAGCTTATGATGAAGAACTCAATGTTGAAATGCTCTCGGGGAATGGCAACATGCTTTCATTATATGAAGACAAACCGATAAACTATGACGCCTGGGATATTGACATCTTCTATGAGGACTGCCTGATCGAAAACCAGAAAGGCCATGAATGGTCAGAATTGTGCAGCGGACCGGTTCGACAGGGACTTGAGTTCAAGATGTCCATCGGGAAAAGTACTATCATCCAGAAGGTGTATCTTGGGACGGGGAGTAAACGTCTTGATTTTGTTACCGAGGTAGACTGGAAGGAACGCTGTAAAATGCTCAGGGTATCATTCCCGACTGCCATACATGCCGACAGGGCAGCATTTGATATCCAGTACGGTTATATATACAGGAATACTCATCGTAACACATCATGGGACATGGCAAAATTTGAAGTTGCAGGGCACAATTATGCAGATATATCATCCGGCAGCTGCGGTGCGGCGCTTCTCAACGACTGCAAATATGGATACAAAGTTCATAATAACATCCTGGATCTCAATCTCCTGCGTTCCCCCACTCATCCGGATCCTACAGCGGATATTGGGACACATACCTTCACCTACTCTTTCCTTCCTCACAAGGGTAATCATACTGAATCCGATGTCATACAACAGGGCATGTTGCTCAATGAGAAGATACGATTGTATAATGGCTTCAAAGCAGGAATTCTGCAGGTACCGGTAGAAATATCCGGGGAAGGTATCTCCATGGAGGTGCTCAAACGGGGAGAGAAGTGCAGTAATGTCGTTATCCGCGTGGTTGAACAGAAGGGGAAACATGCAGAAGGCATAACAACCATAAAAGAAGCAGACGCAGTTCTTGAAGAGAGAAACCTTCTTGAGAGAGAAATTAAACATAAAGTTACACTCAGGAATGGGGAGAGTTTTACATTGAAACCTTTTGAAATAAAGACGTTTATCCTCAGATGACGTTAAAAGACCTGGCAAAAACATGCGGCCTCGATATATCCACCATATCGAGGGCCTTGCGGGGCGATCCGCGTGTCAGGGCTGAAACCATTGAAAAGGTTAAGGCTGCCGCGCAAAAGTCAGGTTATAAACCGAATCTTGCAGCACGGACCCTTGCTGCCGGCACAAGCAGGACAATCTGGCTGGTTCTCCCCGGATTAACAAACGCAATAGAGAGTCATCCGGCAGAGTATGCATCAAGATATCTGGGTAATAAAGGCTGGGACCTGCTTGCGTCGGTCTATAACGGGGACAGGATGATTTTCGAAAGATTATTGGACAGGCTCGAACAGGGAGTTTGTGACGGGGCTATTATCATTGGAACAGGAGATTGGGGAGAGAGTAGATTACAGAAACTAAAAAATCAGGGCTATCCGATAATAATGCTCGATCGTCCGTCTTTCTCAGTTGATGTACCTGCAGTGACGACTGATAATTACGGGGCTGTGGGGTTGTTGCTGAACGGCATGGAGAAATCGGGCTGCAGATCCTTCATCTGCCTCTACCATGATGGTGATTATGTTGCTGCAGAACGGGAAAGAGCCGCTATTGACTGGTTTAAGGACAAAGGCTACCCCTATATCCAGGAAAATGATACTATACAGCAACTACTGAAGACGACCGCAGCAAGCGATGTAATAGGTGTTATCGGAACTTCCCAAGGCAGCATTATCGACTACTATTCCAAACATAAAGATATTTTATCTGACAGAGAGACCTGTTTCGCGCTATTTGATAAATGGGCCGGGAACGCATATCCGGCACAGAAAATTTTTGTCTGTGAACAGGATTTTAAGTTGATGGCAGAGACTGCAGCGTCTCAACTGCTGCAAATAATAGATGGTGAGGATGTTCACGGCGTAAGCAGTATACCACTATTGAAAATCAATACTATTAAGAGGTTGTAATGTATACTATCAAACAAATACTCTTAATCCATACAGATCAGCATCTTCTATTAATGCATCTCTACGGCACATTCACCCAAAGCCGGTCTATAGAAATTAAACTGGACATTGGGGTGATCGGCCAGTAAGGATATGGGTACCGAGGAATCAATGTAACCCTTTGAAATCATCAGGGTCGTAAGCCGCATGCCCAACGGATTATCATGATGCCCGGGATGCCAGATCGAAACTTTTTCTGCTTTCCAGGTTTCAACCGGACCTAATGTAACAGCTTGATGCGGCACATTCTGAATCATCCCGCCGCCGGATGTACGTGCGTTCTGCATCATTGTCAGTGGGTGCAGGTTGATTATACGGGTACCGATTTTTCTATACTCTTCAGGTGACATCGGCTCATCTTTATAAGCACCTTCCCGCCTGACCGGTTCATTAAAAGCCCAGTGCTTCACTTCACCCTGCCCCCCCTGCATCACGATGCAGCGTGCCTTGTCCCAGCTTTGGGTAAATTCATCAATATTGTCGCCGGGAAAATGAAGATTTTCTTCGGGAATTGCCAGTTCCTGTTTGATTCGGCTAAAACATAGGGCCATTACAGCTCGTTCAAAACTTAATGGGAAATCTGTAGAGACTACTTTCCCATCAACAATCCAGTCATCCATGCTCCAGAAATGACAGTGTTTTAGGGAAATTCCCAATTCATTCACCATCCTTGCCACCAATGGAAGCTGCCCCGTTGGCCCAATAGGTCCGCAAAGTCCGGCAGGATTCTCTTCAGTGGTCTGCTTCCAGGCTGTGATATACTCCAATGCTTCAGCGAGATAGAAATCCTCTATGGTATCATAAAACCTGATTGCAAAGCCGTCCCGCTCAAGATTCTGCAAATCTTTCTCGTTAAGAGAAGCAGCTTCATCCAACAATTCCTTGTCTAATGTTGTGTAATCCCACCACTCCGGTGCCAGCTTGCTTATCTTTCTCATCTCTTACTCCAATAATTAAATGTTGCTTATATGAAATCACTCATATTACTTACTTACCAACTACATGTAACAAAGATATGTTAGCACGACCCTTATACATTGTCAACTATTCCCCATACGCTATTTTCCAGGAAAAACTGTTAGAAATTTATTGTTAAATCCGCGGTTTAAGATCCGGGGGGTACCATGAGATCCGCACCTTTCGCGATATCAAGTACCCATTGATAGATCTGCTCAACCTGATCCATTTTAGGGACCCGGATGTTTCATGGGACTCATGCCTTAATTAAAAAAAGGTGAGAAAATTTGATTTTCCAAGTGTTTGATTGCATAATCGACAGCACCAATTGCTACAGCGTCCTCTTTTAAAGAAGATGTAATGATGTTTACGTGAAAATGAATCAACTCGCCGACATATTGATTTATCATATCTATATATTTATTTGAATGATAGAATAATTCACCACCGAGGATAATTACTTCCGGATTGAACATTGATATGAGATTAGCAATCCCGAAGGACATATTTCTCAGGATTTTTTCTATTATCTTCCCTCTATCTGCAGCACCGTTTTTACCCTCAAGCCCTCTTTTCAGTGCCAATTCCGAACATAATGATTCAAATTGTCCATACTTGATATGTTTCTGGTTTTCCAGCTCCCTTCCCCTGGTATACATATACCCAATTTCTCCGGCAGACCCGTTATATCCTCTGTAAATATTGCCGTTCAATAAGAGTCCCGCACTTATTCCGGTAGTCATTCCTACATAAACAGCATTATCAATCCCCTTAGCCGCCCCTTTCCACCGTTCTCCCATAAGCGACATATTCATCATATTATCGGTTAATACTTCCATCTTTAATTTCTCTGCAAGAATTTCCTTTACATTAGTACCTTCCCATAACGGGATGCTTGGACAATCCCTAATGATATTCGTCCTGGGTTCAATACATGCAGGAATACCTATCGATACTACTTTAATCTTACTTTTTCTAATCCTTGCCTGAGAAATGATAGACTTCACATTGGTAACAATTGTCTCTATCATGTGTTCCGGGTTTTTATAGATATCAAATTTTTCATATCTTCTCTTTACCGTCGTTCCGGTGAAATCAGCAAGAACTATTTCAATAAAATCGATATTGACCCCGACCCCGATTACATATGCAATATCAGGGTTAAATCGTATAAGAGTCGGTTTTTTTCCCCCGCTCGACTCCCCCGGTCCTATTTCAACCACATATCCTCTGTCACTCAGGAGGTCTACAATTCTCGATACGGTAGGTTGTGAGAGCTGCAGCTCCCGGGACAGTTCTGCCTTTGTTGTTGCCTCCTGGCTTTTTATCCTGTCCAGAACAACACTAAGATTAATTTCCTGAAGAGATTTTATGGTACTGCCGAAATGATTTTTTATATTCGCCATATTTTAACTTATACTATAATTCTTCGCTTTCGCAAACAGGGTACAATGTAACTTTATTGTAGAAGGTGTTCGGGTTTCTCTTCAAGATAAACTCAACTAATTCAGCCATTTCAGAAGGATGCATTAACTGGTTTTTATCTCCAAGCTCCGGTGGATATTCCTCTCTGTCCCACCATCCGGTACGCCTACTGCCTGGGCGACATCTTCAATAACCTTGAGATCGTATTTTTTTGCAAGCTCCATAATTCCGTCCATATCGGAAAATCCAACCGCTCGGCAGGATCCCGCGGTGCAGCAACCGCAATGATCGAAAAATTTGTTGAAGTGATATTCTGAATATTTAGAAACAAACCATATCAGGTTTATGTGTTGAATTTTGGACTCTCAGCATAATCCCGTTCTTTCATTTCCAATTTTCAATTCTCTTTATTACATAATTTGCCGCTTCTTCATCATCAACACCGCTAACGCTGCTTATCCAGATCCCCTCCGGTTTTAAGCTATCAAACAACAGATCCAAATCGGAGATCTCAAAATTCACTATCTGCATACTCTTACCTGCACCCTGGATTTTCTGATAAATGTGAACCCAGTGTTCAAACCTTTCATTGCCCGCACCGGCTATCCACTGAACTGCATCGAGTTCTTTAATATCCAGCAATGAATATCTCGGGACCCATATTTGGCCAGGTGACAGGCAGGGCATCACCCAAATATCGTTGATTGGATAATTCGATATCCTGCTGTTCCGCCCGAAAGGAGATATCCAGCCATCTGCTTTTAAAATCAGGATAAGTTTTCTGTGGAACTGGTATGGGATTATCAACTGGAATATTCAGTGATACTAGTGGCCTATCGATAATTTCCTGCTCCCAGAAAGCATCGTATCGTTTTTTAATTTTTTCATAATCAGGCTGTAAGGTAAGCTGCATATCGTTCTCCTTTTGCTCAAACTTATGCTTAATAATAATACGGTAATTACCCGGGTACCATATCCATTTGGATGATTGGGATGTCTTATTTCAATATTCATGGTATAGTAAGCAGGTGTTTTTTATTAGTGAAGTAAAGGAAAAAATTGTAACCTCCCAAACCCTGATGGCTTTTGACGGGCACTGTCATCCGGAAATGGAGGAGCTGCTTATTTGTCTGAAAGAGATAACCGGAGTAAGGATTGGCGGGAGTAAGGATGTATATCTATCCCCGGGCCAGGGTATTCTGCTGGAACCGGGAGAAGAGCATTTGTTATGGGATGCCAGTACGGAAAAAAACACCAGTTTTTACAATGCTTTTTACAAAGGGAACCTGCCCCTATTCCGCCGCTATATGAACATCCCCTTTGAGGCCGAAGGTCTTGAGATCCCTTCGTTCTGGAAAGAACCACTTGCCGATAATAGACCTAAAGAAGAGAATATCCTTACTATAATGACTTTGCTTATTGCTTTAGATAAAAAAGAGCCTGATAGAGGAAAACAGGAATGGAATTCACTTCAAAAAAATCCAATACGGCCGCAAACACTAAATCAAAATATCCGTGAACATCTTTTAGTTATAATCCAGTCTGATCTTGGAAAGAATCACACTCTTGCAGAACTGGGTAAAAAGTTTTTTCTTGAACCGAAATACCTTTCACAAAAAGTTAAAAAGATCACCGGCTTACCCATAATGACTATGTATTACCAGCTAAAAATGGAAAGCGCCTGTGCATTACTATCTTCAGGGGCTTCAGTAAAAGATACCGCCTACACCTTAGGCTTTAAAAATCCCTACCATTTTTCCAGAAAGTTTAAAGGAATAACAGGTTCTCCGCCTTCTGATTTTCCGAAAAGTCCCTAGCTTGAGTCTGCAACTTAAACACTCTTACTAAATCAAAATTAATACGAATACACCCAATAATGAAAGGTATCAATACCCCAGGGCAAGCTGCCAGAACCGCCAAGGGTGGTTCTCTTCCGCTGAAAACTGCGAAGCCGTTTAAGGGGCAGGGGTATTTTACCTTGCGATCTCGGACGAACCCTTTCGGTTTCGTCTTTGGAGTTTGCAACGCAAACTCCTGAAACAACCTCCGGTTGTTCACTCGCATCGGAAATGGACCATCAAGCTGCTCCACTTCTCTCGCTCGTTTGAGAATAGAACGTTTGTTGCATGCAACTATATATTTAAAGCTGGATTTTGTCAAGGCACATAAATAATTTATTGAAAAATCTTTATAAAAAAACTCAATGTGTTGACAATAATTTCTTAAAAAGTATACTTAACTAAACCATTTAGTTTGCAACCATTTAGTTTGCAACTAAATGGTTCGAAAGGATTCAAGGGGAATATATTGAATTATCCATTTATATCAGGGAAATTTGTTACAGGAAAAGATTTTTGTGGGAGAGAAGAAGAGTTAAATATTCTAAAAACTCACATCAATTCAAACAGCCGTGTTTATCTGATAGGTGAAAGACGAGTTGGAAAATCCTCTCTTATACATGAATGTGTAAGACAAATTTCTGAAAAAAAAATCTTGTATATTGATTTCTGGACTGCTAGAAATATAGATGATGTCTGTAAAAAGATTCTTCAGGGAATTATCAGTTACGAAAAAAAACAATCATTCCTTATAAAAATTATTAAACAGTTTTCATATTTAAGGCCAACATTTTCTTTTGACCAAAATACAGGACAAACGAATATCGGATTCTCATCTGACACACCTAAAATGACAGTTGGTTCTCTTGAAGAATTACTCGATTTAATTGAGTCACTAAAAAAGCATGTAGTTGTTTTTGATGAATTTCAGGATGTTGCACATATCCCTGAAACTGAAAAAGTCCTTGCAACAATGAGAAGTAAAATACAATCTCACACAAAGGTTCCCTATATATTTGCCGGCAGTATCAGAAACAAAATGATAGATATTTTTACCGATTACAAATCACCCTTTTACAAAACAGCGATATGTATGGATATTCTTCCCATAAAAAGAGGATTATTTGAAGAATTTATTTTAAAACGTTTCAGTAAAAATGGAAAAAGAAAAGTAAGTAGAGAAGTTATTAATTACATTTTTGATTTATGCTATGAAATACCTGGGGACATACAGCAATTGTGTATTTACACATGGATTGAATCAGAAGATACTAGTGAAATTTCAGAAGATACGGTAAAAAGGGCACTTCGGAATATGCTTTCTATGCTGAAAAACAGTTATGAAAAAATATATGATTCTTTATCAAGTCAGCAAATACTATTCATCAAAGCTCTCTCCCTTTCCAAAAATGGCAACAGCAATATTTCAAAAGAGTTTCTTAAGTTATCTCAAATTGATCTGACGCAGTCAGCTAAAAAAGCCGCTAATAGACTGATTGATAGAAAAATCATTCTTAAAAAAAGTAAAAACTACCAATTTTCCGATCCCTTCTTTAGAGAATGGGTAAAAAGCTTAAATTAATCGTATTTGCAGGCTGAGTATGTGCTGTTTTATTACCAATATTTGCTGTCAAAGATATCTTCAAAGGTTATAACGTGATCAAAAAAATCTCTGTGATGCAACGCATTTTTCTCACCTTCAGTTGTGATGAGAACGGTCTCGAATGTGTAATTTCTGTATTTTGGGCAGCTGATCTGGAAGAGATTTACTTTTCGCTGGACTTCATTTGCTGCGGTTGTGCCAACTGGTGCATCCGCATATTTATTCTCGCATATCAACACCTTGGAATCTTTCCTTATATAGGCCAGATCGATCTGGAAACCCTCTTCCATTTCCGCTGCTTTACGGTTGTAGAAGGCACCACACTTGTATTCAATTCTGTCAAACCCCAGTATTTTGGCAAACAAGTAGTTATGTTTCCGGCACCATCGCTCAAAACTAAATCCCAGGCTCTTTCGGAAACTCGACATATTGAGACCACGTGCAGGGTCTGTGAGGAACTCTCTATTCTTAATTCGCGACATAACGGGATGCACAAATTTAAAATAGAATTGCAAATATTCATCAGATATACAGTACCTTACATTGATGCTGTCCGCGCCCAAATGTAGAGGCGTGTATTTTTCAATAAATCCGCACCCTTCCAGATCCTTCAGCAGAATGGAAAGTGATCCTCCTGTTTTCATTCCTACTGCTTTTCGTATCTGCTCCCGTGTTCCATATCGATTCCGGCTTACATACTCAACTATACTTCTATAATGAGGATTCCCTCTCAAACTACTTATGAAGATCTTTTCTCGTTCCAGTGAAAAGAAGGAATCAGGAAGAAACGCATTCTCGCACAAAACCAAAAAAACCGACCGACCATTCTTAAGGAGTTTAAGGGTTGTCAACACTTTTCCGGACAATTTTCTAAGGAACTTTTGAATTCGTTTCTTTCAAGATATACAGGACTGTAAATAGAATACTATTATAAAAATCGGGAAGAAAAAGAGCCTCTTTATCAGAATGTGCACTATTGAGCTCTCCAGGTCCTGTCGTGATAACCGGGATACCCGGATATTCCAAAGCAAAAATCCTTGCGTCACAAGAAGCATCCCATCCTTCCAATACCTGCTCCCGGGTACTAATTCCTGCCTCTAATGCAGAAGTGACTACATTCCTTACACTTTCTGATTCCGGATCAGTAACGAATGCTTCATTATGAAGTTTATCGAAAGATATTGACCAATTGATAGAAGGTTTCTTGCGGTTCAATCTGGAATCATACTCTCCAACACCTTGTATAAAGGCTTTTTCAATCCTGTTGCATACATCTTCCATTTTATGACAAGGAAGAAAGGATTGGGCACCTTCAAAGATAATACTTTCTATCGTTTGCTTTCCTGGAAAATAAATTGAAAAATCAATACTGAGCCTGAGTTTCAATTCAGTTAATTCTTTTACGATAAAAGCCCATTTTGTAATTGCAGCATCATTTTCCGGAAGAGAACCCATATGACCTCCTGAACCATGAATACATACTTGATATCTTTTGTTTTCTTTCTTGTCAAATGTATAATGCATAACAATCTTGGGACTACCTGTCAGGGAGTCAAGCATATTTTTTTTATCCCCAAAAAATCGTATATATTTACTCAACCCCCACTTAATAGCCTCCATTACTACCAGCACGTCAGCACTCTCTAATCCGGCCAATAGAAATACAATGTTATCACATATTCCAGAAGCATGTTTTCCGAAAGGGCCAAGGATACCTGTACAGGTATATACAGGATTCTGAGGAAAAAGCGAATGTCGGCTCTCCTTTTTGATCCTCAGGCCTTCCATAACTATACTCACAATTCCAAAAGCAATGCTTTCCAATAATATGGATTGAGTTTGCTCATCCGATTTCTGCTTTAGAATCCCTTCAACCTTGATGAATACTGCCCCCCGATTCCCAGCATAAACCCTGTTGCCGGCGCATTCGAGAACCAAAAGTGAATCATAATAGTTTCTTTGTAAATCATGATCCATAGCAACAGACAAAGATCCATTTCCACCCAATTCTTCATCAATTACAAACATAGCTGATATACTACTCATCAATTCGACCCTGCCTTTTTTAACTAATGAGTCAAGAATTGCCAGAGCTCCGATAATAACCATTACGCCACCTTTATCATCGGTTGAACCTCGTCCTCGAATATATAAACTATCTTTTTCGGGGGGAAAATAGGGTGTAACAACATCAATATGGGCATTTAGTCCAACATTCCTACCCTTTTTATCTGATTTTGATTCAACCAGATAAAGTAAATTGTATCTATTATTATAAACATAGTCAGCAGGGATTTCTTTAGTTCCAGGATAGGGAAAAACCTTTGTGTAAAATTCGTGTCCCTCAATATTAGCCGCAACAGGATGCTTGATCAGCATACCATCAAGATTAACCAATCCTTTCAAATACTCAGAAAGCTTCCCAAAGACTAGTGCTTCGGCTTTCCCTAATTGTTTGATTTCCTGTTCCGGAGAAGTATCTATATTTAGTATTTCCATCAAAAGGGATTCAATTGCTTTTGTAAAAGGCAGCTCACCGATTTCTTCTTTAACCAAGTCTACGATTTTAATGTTTTTATTTTTCATGTTTTACCAGATTGTATATCCACCATCGATGATAATAGTCTGACCTGTAAGATATTCTACTACGTCACTGGACAGATAGGTTGCAAGATGACCCAGTTCCTCAATATTTCCCAATTTTCCTTTGGGAATCATCTCATTTATTCTATTTCTGAGATCGGCGTTATTTTGAAAAAAATCCCTGTTAGGTTGTGTATCATAATAACCGGGTGCGATTGCGTTTACAGTAATACCATATTCAGCCAATTCCAGCGCAAAAACCTTGGTTAACATACTATGGGCGGATTTAGAAACCTCGTAAGAACCAACATGAAAATACCTATTCGCAATATATCCTGACATTGAGCTGATATTAATTATCCTACCAAATCGTTGCTTCTTCATAATTCCAGCTGCTTCCCGGCAGCACAAAAACGTTCCGTTTATATTAGTATCGATTACACTGGTCCATTCATTCCATGTTGTATCAGTCAATGATTTATTGATTCTCATAGCTCCGGCGTTATTGACCAAAACATCCACCCTTCCCCATTCTTCTAAAGCAAAATGAAACATATTCTTTACAAGTGCTTCACTGGCGATATCGACCTTAAAACAGAGAACCCTTTTATGATCGCTGCACAGTTTTTTCTGGGCGTCATATAATCTGCTCTCTGTTCTGCCAGCTATTAGTATATCGGCTCCCTCCTGCAGAAATCTCGAAGCAATTTCAAAACCTATTCCGCTTGCTCCACCGGTTATAATGGCTTTTTTTTCTCTTAATCTTTCCATAACATTCCTTCATTGAGTTTTTTATAATACATAATAAACA
Source organism: Spirochaetales bacterium (assembly GCA_023139255.1). GTDB lineage: Bacteria > Spirochaetota > Spirochaetia > JABMQR01 > JABMQR01 > JABMQR01. Next base: position 1,835 of record JAGLNY010000052.1, on the reverse strand, counting down.
GGTAGAAGTCTCCAGTCTTAAAGCAGGTGCGCGCTAACTTTCCTAATAGCAGAAATAATGTTCTCAACATCCTTTTCAGTCAATGCTGAAGAAATTTTCAACAGACAGGATTGGTCAAACAGCTCATCACAAACAGGTAATTCACCTTTTCGGTAGTTATAATCAGTAGAAAAATAATTTTCCGACAAGGTCCATGGCCAGCCACCTGGATGTAGACTTTTTTTATTCACCAAGCTTTTATTATTGTAATATAGATGTAATCCCCATTCCAGAAAAGAAACACAGGGATTTGCATACCCTTTACTCCTTATTCCTTCGGCGCGAAGTGCTTCGACAAACTTTTGACATATCTGCCTGCCCGGCAAAGTAATTATGAGAAAAGAACCTGTGTCCCCATCTGGATCGATAATTGTGCGCAGCAATATACCATCGATATTATTAATATTCTCACGAATCGTATATTTTGCCCTATGCATTTTAGAAATAATTTTATCAACCTTTCTAAATTGTGCAAGTAGAACAGCACCCTGGAGTTCACTCATCCGGGAACCGGTTCCCCACATATGGTACTTCTCATCACAGCTTGTATCCATCAGAATCCCAAGTTTGTCACGGGCATAGCCAAGATCATGAATGCCAAAACATCTTCTAAATAGATGCTCATCATTGCACATTATCAAGCCACCTTCACCTGAAGTGATTACTTTGTTAAGTTGAAAACTGACAATCCCGATATCTCCGATGGTTCCAGTAGGTACACCTTTGAATTTACCACCGAATGCCTGGCAATTATCTTCAAGAACTTTAATCTCATGTTGCTTCGAAATCTTTTTGATCTCATCAATTCTTCCAGTTGTTCCACTCATATTGATATACAGAACGACTTTAGAATGTTTATTAATCTTTTTTTCAAGATCTTCTGGACACATAGTAAAAGTATCATCAATATCGACCAGCCTTGGTATAGCTCCCAGTGTGATAATAGCATTAATACAGCTTGTCCACAAATATCCAGGCAACAACACTTCATCTCCGGGGCCGATTTCCAAAGCTGCTAAAGCAATATAAATAGCCGCGGTTCCACTATTTACGCACAGTGAATGCTTTATATTGTATTTGCTGCATATTTCCTCTTCCAACACCTGACATTTGTTTGTTACATGTGGGCCATAAAATCTGAACGGGCTGCGATTCGTCAATACATCAAGAACTGCTTCCCGTTCTTCGCTGTCATAATAATGAATCCCAGGAGATTCTTCCGGCAGTGGTTTGATCCTAACCGGTATTCCACCATCAATTGCTAAAACATTCTTATGTTTTTCCATATTATTTCCTATATCTATATCTATATCAAATTTGTAATAATTTTATCGTAGAATCCCACAGTTCAATCGGAGTTAAGAAGCTACTCTAATCGAAATGCAGCCCACCATTCTGGTCTATTATCTCTCCGGTAATAAAGCCGGCTTTGTCATCAGCCAGGAAGGTTACCACATGAGCAAACTCCTCTGCTTCGCAGAACCGGCCAACAGGAATCTTCTTCAAAAGTTCCTGACGCTGCTTTTCAGTTAGTTGTTCGGTAACCATAGGGGTCTTAACATAGGCAGGGGCAATTCCATTAACAGTAATACCGAAGGATGCCAGCTCTAAAGCTAAACTAAAAGTCAAAGCAATAACTGCTCCCTTTGAAGTGGAATATGCAGTTCCCGCTGTAATCCCGCCGCTCTTGGCTGCTACGGACGATGTGTTAATAATTCTGCCCCAACCCCTTTTTTTCATTCCCGGTATTACCATTTTTGAAAGAAAAAAAACTCCATTCAGATTTATATCAATCA
>JAGLNY010000051.1 GCA_023139255.1 Spirochaetales bacterium | reverse complement strand
ACCTTCCCGATTGTCTGCACTTATCCCTTTTTTCAGCGCTACTTTGTGAAAGGTGTCATGATTGGGTCGCTCAAGGGTTAATTGAAAGGCTAATTGAAAACTAAGCATCCCGGGATTCGGGATGATAGTATATATTTCTATAGGAGGTTTCTATGAAACTATTTTTACAAAAGATGTGTTTGGTACTTTTTGTTCTCTTATTGGGAACAGGGATCTGTTTCGCTGCCGGCGATGCAGAAGCCAAAGAGGATGTCACCATCATCAAGTGGTTTGGTAACCGCGGGGTGCCTGGAGACGGCGCGCCGATTGTCGGGATGCTCGAAGAACTAGTAAGCGTGGAAGTCGGTTTTCCGGTCGAATTCGAGCTTTACGGTGTTGCGGACGACAATGTCGGCCCGAAACTGCAGCTTATGCTTGCGGCAAATGATTTACCCGATTGGTTTCCTTACCTGCCGGCTGTTGACGATGATTTCATGCGTCAGGCGGCGGCAAAATTTTCGGTTGAAGAGATGAAAGAGTATCTGCCAAATCAGGTCAAAGGGCTGCTCAAAGTAATGAATGATACCGGACTGGACGAAGCTGAAACGTGGGCACGATACCAGGATGCGACTGACGGTCTAATGTGGGGTATGCCGCGCATGTGGACTACCGGCTGGGTCCCTAACGGCCAGATATGGCGGACAGACATATTGGAAGAGCTTGGTTATGACATACCTGCCACTATCGCCGAAACCGAGGAGGTATTTACCGCATTCAAAGCAGCCTATCCTGATAAATATGGTATGGGCGGATCAGGTGAACTTGACTGGCAGTGTTTCGACCAGGTGTTTAATGCGTTCGGCATTCTCGCCGGGGGTCATGGAATTCGGGATGGAAAAGTTCAGGAGCATTTTGTATGGCCGGAATTTAAGGAAGCACTTGAGGTTCTTACCCGATGGTACGGGAAGGGTTTTATCGATCCTGAGTTTATTACCCATCCTAATTCCGTTAAATTCCGTCTCTATAGCGAGGGGAAATACCTTACCACCGAGTGGGCTGGTAAGAATATGTGGGAGCTGTCTCCGTCAACACGTAAAATAGGTGGCTTGGTGGCTAATGTTCCGGGCGCCAAATCGGAACCGGCTACCCATATAAGGGCTGATAAAAATGTTAAAGCTGTACAGCATGTATGGAATCCTTTCCTGCTTCAGGCCAACGGTTTTGGCATCCATCTTGCTGACGATCGTGATGCGTTGCATAAGGTTATGCAAGTTGTTAATGCTTTTGGTGAACAAGAAATTGGTCGTCTCGCGGCCTGGGGCATTGAGGGCGAACACTACTCATTTGATAACGCAGGCATATACAAAAGGGATGAAGCTGTTCAGGCTATGGCTGCAGGTGATCGTGCAGACAAGTACGGGTTCGGGTCATTCTGGGTTGGTGCCGGCACTAATTATGTAGTTAAGGATGATGAACGCATAATCGATCAATACGTCACAGGCAGCCCTGATGCAATATACGGTTCGAATAACGTTGAGCTATGGTTCGATGGCAGTGTAATAACAGGTTCTGTTACAGACGAAGCCGGTAATGACATCGAGAAAATGATAAAAGCCGACTCTAAACTTAACTGGTTTGTCATGACTGTAAAAATCGTTACCGGTCAGGAACCGATTGAGTACTACGATGAATGGCTGGATTACTATTATGAGAACGGCGGAACAGAATGGGAAGAGAACGCAACAAGGTTGTACTTGAATTAAACAATCATATCTGAAACGCATGCAGCAGCCGCCCCGGAAATGGGGCGGCTTTAATATTATCAGGAATATAATTAGATGTTTAAAATAAGGGAGAAACAGCATGCATAAAATTGACAATCAGAAAAACACATCAATCGAACAGCTTTACATACTCGACCTGTCCCGGATGGTTGAAACGCGCGAAAGGCTTCAGTCAGGCGATGAAAGTCTTGCTCTCTCGCTTAAGAATCTGTGCAGGGCTGCGGACAAAGTGATAAGGGTCTCTCCTTACTCCGTGATGAATAAACAGGCGATCCCTCCCAGCGGCGACAAGCATGACTATATGAGTCTGGGTACTTATTGGTGGCCGAATCCCGGTACACCTGACGGCCTGCCGTATATCCGCCGCGACGGTGAACGTAATCCGGAAGGGGATGC
>JAGLNY010000050.1 GCA_023139255.1 Spirochaetales bacterium | reverse complement strand
GATTGGCTGCGGCCTTACGCTGCAGGGGAGAAGCAATGGGAATGGGAACAGATTACAGATTTCGATAAAAGTAATTACTTTGAGCTGTTTCGACGGGCAGCAATCTATTATGAGGATACCCGGTATGAAGAAGTCCTTCATTCTTTTAACAGGCAGGAGGTGGCTAAGCATATAGTACAGCTGATATATCCCAATTGAGGATAGATAAAAGCGAGTGGATTCATGTTTTTTAGCTTTTTCTGCACAGATTTCCGGGCTCATTTAAGAGGGGGAAACCCATGATATCGGACAAAGATTTTTTTCAAAAAACAAACCTGGATTATTCCGGGCTGGGAAAAGTAAAGGAAGCTCTGGCGGCAGATGATTTTCCCCGGGCTAAGCTTGAGTTTGTGAATTATATACAAACCTATGCGTAAAACAATAGTATCACTTAAAGCAATGGTAATAGACCGTAAGGTTACACTAAGCTGGTATAAAAGCACCCCGCTTTTCAGTCAGGTGTCGACAAATGAGTTTGATCTGTTCCGTATTTACCGGAAGGAAGAGGCGTTTGCTTTTGGGGAGGATTATGAGGAGTTCTTTCTGAACCATGACGGGGCTGACGCCCAGTTGATATTTGAAGGCAGTTTAACGGCAATTAATAATCGTAAGTACCTGTTTCACGATGATTCAGTTGAAACAGGTCGTACATATTCATATTTTATCCAGACGCAGACATCCTGCCGTATCGGGCCGGTACCTGTCCGTGTCCGGGATCCCGAAGTATGGTGGTCTTATGAATATATGATGTCCCGGATTAATAACCTTTGTGAACAATCGGGAGGGATTGCATGTCATTCGATTTGCGGCCGGACAGTGCAAGGTAAGGGAATTCCCTGTCTTGAAATCGGTGATGGTGCAAAAACTTTAGGACTCGTGGGACTTATTCACGGTGGGGAATCAGGTCCGGAGTTGATCATTCCGGCTATATCCAGGCTGCTTGCCGAATCACCGCAGCTGTTCCGGCAAGTGCGCATCGCGGCAATCCCGGCCGTGAATATTGATGCCAGAGAAGAAATGGTGGAGGGGACGCCATGGTATCTTCGTACTAACTTCCAGCATGTAGATATAAACCGCAACTTCCCGGTACATTGGGAAACTATTGAGTATGGCTATGGACTGGATTCATCCGACATATCTTCTGTAACATATCGTGGTGCTCAACCGGCAAGTGCGCCGGAGACACAGGCGGTAATGTCTGTGTTTAATGACAATCCCCCGGATGCTGTATTCAGCTTCCACTGGCTGGCTGGTATTTGCGGGCTGCCCGCTCTTGCATCAAAGTATGCGGGAGGGGATACCGGGTATACTGGCAAATGTGAAAACCTGATCATGAAATTCGGTAAGGGGTTATATCCTGACCTTGATTTTACCGCGGAGTGGCTGTCATATACCTGTTCAGCAGGCAGTTTGTCAGCGTGGCTCTACGACCGTTTTGGAATTCCTGCCTTTGATATGGAAGGCTATGTTAATCCGGATTCACATGAACGCGAATGCTGCAGGGCAGATCAGACGGACAGAAAACTTATTACAGAATACCAGGAACGTCACACGAATGCACTTAGGGAAGTTATGACGGAACTGGCAAATACAAGCCAAGAATCATGACACGAGCATTGTCTGCCCCATTTTTTCAATTGCTTTGCTGCATTTTCGCTATAACATACAGACCAAGTCATAAGTTAAATTCCGCTCGCAACTCTTCAGAAGTGAAAGTTTTCTGATTCCCGTTAATCAGCGGCAGTTTATCGATTCGCCATACCTGTCCCACGAAAAAGCTACAGAGTCCCAGTTCTGATATATGTCCAGACCATGGTCATGACCAGGATCCACATCCCATTCGGAAAGACCGATTTGCCGATCATCCCAAAAGGGTTCGATAACAGCTTCTGCTTCATTGACAGGTGTAATATTCATAACACTTCCTTTGTGCATTTGATTATGCAATAGTAATTTCGAGCCAAAAATCATTACGGCCGAAAGGCTTTAACTTTGATGTGGAACCCCACATCTTTGATACCCATAAGTCATCCAGAGATCCTGAAGCCGGTTCAATGGCAATGTTGTTCTGACCCAAAAAACCGGCCTGGTTTTTCCATATACCAAGATAGGGAATTTCTTCGGTGGGAAAAGAGAGGGTTAACTCTTCATCAATATTACGATGCCGTAACGTAACCATCCCCTGCTTCAACGTATCAGCAACGTAGAATTTATCACAATTGCCTTTATCGGCAGTGAATTGGCTTAAATCGGTTTTGTTACTCCACTTGTCGGTTGCAACCGGCCATGTATGCACACTTCCGACCCTTCCTAAACTGTTATTCAGGTCAAGTGTATTAATTATTGTGTGTACTTCCGGCGGCAGCTGAATTTCCGTGTCATTACCGGCATTCAGTAAAGGATGAAAAGCCCAAATATAGAAAAAATCAAACGGTGAACGGTTTATTATCGAATAATCAAAACGGATGCTTTTTTCGGCCGGACAGGAAATTACTCGTTTAAAGGTATAAGGAAAGCGTATTCCGTTGGTCTCGAATGACAGACAGTCGTCCATTTCTGTCAGCGACCACGGTATCGACCATAATTCACCATGATCAGGACATTGCACCCCTTTCCATGGAAAATCAGGATAATAAGTTGCATTTATTGTCGGGAACATATCATCTGCGCCGCATAAATCGTTTTCTATATATTCAGAATCATACACAGCATCCGGGTGCCGGCTTTCTGTTCCCTGATATAAAAACTCATAACCTGTGAGCAGGTTTTTCAGCGATACCATTTTTGCGCCGAATTCAGTAAAAAAGATTGCTTCAATCCGGCTGGTACGGAGCGCAACAGCTTCCCTTTTTCTGTATTGAATATGTTTTATTTGTGCCATTTTTTCTCCGGGCCGAACTATTTTTGTTACACGATTATATGGCTTATTATACAACCCTGTATTGGAAGAAAGCGAATATTAGTGTCGTGTCATCTTTCGGTTGACAAGACTCCTGAAAAAACTGTAGCACGAAAAGCGCTTGAGCTCAAGAATTAATACAGGGCGCTGCAGGGGTTTTTCTGGAATATTAGCGTGTAAAACCTTATTACGAGATGACTTGTTTTGCTACATATGTTAAATTTAATACAACTATAGATTTGCCGCTCTGTCAACTGATCTATTGTTAACTGGATGCGGTTTTCTTTTATAGTAAAATGTAGAAAACGGGTTTAAAATGCAGGCACTTGTAAAATACGAAAAGGGAATCGGACGAATGGAACTCAGGGACGTACCGATTCCTGAAATAGAGGACAATGAAGTACTTGTACAGATAAAAACGTGCGGCATATGCGGTACCGACTTGAAAATCTACGATGATCTTTTTATTAACGATCCGCCCGTAATAGTCGGACATGAGTTTGCCGGCCTCATTGTACGTACCGGCAGGAAGGTAACCGGATGGGAAATAGGCACCAGGGTAGTAGCGGAGCAGCATTTTCACTCATGCGGTATGTGTGAATACTGTCTGACCGGGCATCGGCAGTTTTGTTCACATAAACGTTCTCCCGGGTATCTTTCCGATGGTGCCTTTACCGGGTATATTGCGGTTGAAGCCTCTTTACTGCATCAAATTCCAAATGAAGTAGATTTTAAACAGGCTGCCCTTGTTGAGCCGATGGCTGTCGCGGCGTATGGCATACTTGGAAAGGCCGGAGTGAAACCGGGTGATATTGTAGTCATTCTGGGAGCTGGCCCTATTGCGCTGTTGGCACTTCAATTGGTAAAAAGTGCGGGAGCCGCCGTGGTATTCATTACCGGTATTGATGTTGATGAGAGAAAACGATTTAAAGCTGCTGCTGAATTAGGTGCGGATTATACGGTCAATGCACAAAAAAACGATGCTGTCGGAATGGTCGTTGATAGAACAAAGGGTCGCGGAGCCGACCTTGTTATAGATCTGACAGGTTCGCCACCGGCAATTATGGACGGCCTGCGGATGCTGCGTAAAAACGGTAGATTTTGTGCCCTGGGACTGCCCTGCAATCCTGTAACAATTCCCTGGGCTGATACGGTATTACGTGCTGTTACCGTGTATTACAGTTACAGCTCCGATTACACCAGCTGGGAAACTTGCTTGGCAATGATTAGGTGCGGTGAGGTAAAACTTGAAAAGTTTACCGATCAAATATTCCCACTATCATCTTGGGAACAGGCTTTTTCCACAGCCCGAAGCGGCAATGCTTTGAAGGTGATTATTCAACCATGAATAAGTACAGGAGTCAAATAATGCGCGAAACGGGCGGGCTGGTAGCGGCAATGGAACACGGCTTTTACTTCATGGATTCAGTTACGGGAAATTCAATGAATAATAAACAGAGGTAATTCTAACGTTGCCGAAGGGGAAACACTTGAGACTGAAAGATAAAGTAGTAATAGTAACCGGCTCCGGGGCGGGGATTGGTAAAAGCATTGCCGAAGTATTTGCGGCCGAAGGCGCAAAAATTGTTGCCGGTTCACGACGAGAAATTAACGGGCAACCGGTTGTAGAGGGTATTATTGACGCTGGTGGTGAGGCGGTGTTCGTTAAATGCGATGTGTCAGAAGAGGCCGGTGTTAAAAAATTAATTGAAACCGCGGTAAGTACATATGGCGGTATTGATGTACTCGTAAATAATGCCGGCGTGAATTTTGTCAAACCCTTTGAAAAAGTTGAGCCGGCAGATTGGGACAGAGTAATCAATACGGATTTGCGTGGGACTTACCTATGCTCGTGGTATTCTGTCCCGCATATGTTGAAGAGGGGCGGGGGGTCGATTATCAACATTACTTCTGTACACACGCTGGCTTGTCTTCCGGGGGCGGCTCCGTATGATGCCGCCAAGTGGGGGATTATCGGATTAACAAAATCCATGGCAGTCGAGTTTGCGTCCAGGAAAATACGCGTAAATGCTCTTTCCCCAGGTTTGATAGATACTCAGATTTGGGATGATATTCAAGCGGCATCCCCGGATATTGACGAATGTTTGAGTTACTGGTGGTCTAATATACCTGCCGGACGGGTGGGAACCCCTAAGGAAATCGCCCATACTGCACTATTTCTGGCTGGCGATGAATCCCGGTATACTACCGGGGCCAATATTGTTGTTGATGGGGGCATGACAAGCCAGCTTATCAGTCAGGAACCCTATCAGTCAAAGAGCCTTGAAGGCAAGACCCGGGAATAGCATATACGCAGGATTAATTGATATTGGCCGTCATTTTTTTAAGCCCGACAAATCGGATTCTACCGTGATTTTCCCATTCCCGGGAATAACCATTGCCGTAAAATTGTCATGGAGTTCAATATTGGAAGATGTTTTCAATAGGATTTCCTTATTCTCAACGCTGTTGGTTATCAGGTTCATTGACCCTTCTTTGTTGAATACACATCCAAGGAGGTTGATCCTGGTCTTTAGATAATCCGGCATCGCTTTGTTCCCATGGAATTCTATCCCGCTGTCCTTGAAGCTGGAATGGGTGATTGTCAGAATATCGACAGGTGTACCTACCGACAGGAATGCACTTGGCTGATTGTGCAGCACCCGGATATTGTCAAAAGTGAGCTGTTCCTGCGCGGGGATTATGGCTCCCGGGTAATAAGAACGACTGAATCTATCGTTGTCGAAATGTACAGAGAACCCAATCCGGGGTTTCTCAAGGAAAATATCGCGGAAGGTGACATTCCTCACACCGGCTGTGTAGGTTACATCGTTCTGCACTACCACCCAGTTGATACCGTCAAGAATCCTGCTGCCGGTCTCATGCGTGGGTTGTGTAATTGATTTGTATATGGTGCCATCGCTGTTCGCGAAAACGCGATAGATCCTGCCATTGGACACCACTGAATCAGACTGCTGCACCTCCATCCCTGATCGCCAATCGATCCATCCGCCGGCAAGAATGCGGCAGAAATACCCGGTAGTTTTCTCAGCAGTCAAGTCATAACACTTTTCCACCACACCGTCCTCGATCCAACCCAGTTCGGGATTTCCTGTAGAATAGTCGTGTGCGTTTAGCGCCACGGCATCATCAAACGTCTGAAAAACCCCATTGCATATGGTGAAACGCTTCCCCCGCCCCAAATGCACCCCGTCCTTATCACCTTTGATAATTAAATCATTGACGATGATATCCTCGAAGGTGCAAATATGGATGGCAAACTGGGATTTGCCAAGATCCATACAGCGAAAACGATCAATACGAAGATCCTTGATGTAGAAAAAAGCAATTTGACCGCGCAATCCGTAGACCTCAAAATCGATGACGTCAATTCCGTTGACTATAAGATTTAGTCCGTCAATCGTGATGTCCTGATCGTACGTTTTTGTCAGGGCTCCCTTGTTGAGCAATACATGGGTGAAAGAACCCGCTTCATTGACCTTTTTGAGAAATACACTATTTCCGAAAACCATCGAGGTGTTACTGCCGACATATACAGTTCCCGCTATTTTATAGGTGCCCGGCCGGCTCACCCTTATTGTTCCGCCTTGATCCACCGCATGCTGCAGTGCCTTGGCATTCTCAATGCCGCTCGCTTCCGGTGAAAAACCGAAATCGGCGGCGTCAGACAAATACCTGGATCCTTCCATACATTCCGGATGTTGCATTAGCTTACCAACTGCTTTAAAATTTCTTTTGCTATAATCATATGCCCAATTTGATTTGGATGAATTTTATCTGCGGATAGGGTATCGGGTGCTTTAAATTCAAGGTAACAGTCAAATGCTTTTTGTGTATCAACATAAGTTAGTCTGTATTCATCAGCCAGTTTCTGAACAATATTCCTGAATGAATCCATCGTTTTACGCATCAGGTTGTGTAAATCCGGTTCTATATAATAAGGACTTATGAGTATTTTCTTATTGTTAATGTTCATTAACATTCCCCCTGTATGGTTATATGGAACCATACTACACGATTATAATGCAAAAAACCAAAAAGAATATAGGTTGATGAATACTGCTTTTGAGAATTTGTCACAAAAATATCACACACGTTTTATGTCAACAGAAACACTGGCTTCTGATGAAGCTTCCTATATAACCAGGCAGGTGATTAACGCACAAATCATTATCAGCAGGTTGTTAACCCAACTTGCTAACTGATTTATCCTGATACTTTGCTGAGAAGAAACGTTTAATTTCTTCCTGTACCTTCCCGGGAACCTGTGAAGTGAATGAATTTTGTATATCAAGTACTTTCTGATGGGCAATGTCCGGCATACTCCGGGAAAATTCCGGCTCAGAGGAATCCCCGGACAAGTCCATAAAAGGAGACGAGAAAAACTCATCCGTATCCCGCAGTAGTGCAAGGGTTAAATCATCGGTCAGGAAGTTACCTCCAGGGCCTGTTCGCTCAATAGAGGCCACGCCGTTCTTTTCGTTCGATAGATCAACACCCCTTGAGAGGAATTCAGCCATATCAATAAGCCCGCACTGCATTATTATTTGCTCGCTGGACATACCGTTAGCATTCCCCAAACTTCCCAGGCCGCCGATAATATTCTGTTTCCAGGCGTGTGATGCAAGCAGATAGGAAATGCTTTCCGCACCATTCTGCATATCAGGCAAATGAGTTAATGATCCGCCCGCCTCACCTGTACTGGGTAATCCGTAATATCTGCTCATCTGATTTGCCATAATTTTATAGAGCATTTTTTCCGCACGGTAATAGATGTCTTTTCCTGTACTCATATCGGTAACGGATGGTCCAATTCCATAAAAAACAGGATGTCCCGGTTTATGGGCTTGTGCAATAAGGATAGGCAGTAAGGCCTCAATGTTTGCCTGAAGGAATGTGCCTGCTATACTATAAGGTGCAGTTGAACCAGCCATTGGGCATACGGTAGAAATTATTGGAAAATTGTTTTCCATTGCCATTTTCATAATCTCGATATTGATCCCGTTTATAGCAAGCGGACTGAGAACGGCCATGGCAATACTGAGCAGGGGCGGCTCAGCTGAGCTGCGGCCTGTCGCTCCGGCAATAATTTCTGCAGCCGCAATCCAATCCCTGCAATTCTGTTCATTATCAGGATAGACTGCTATATGTTTTGTCATATTCAGGAGGAATGTCTCCATGGTTTTGTAATAGCAATCGGGTTCCGGGATGTCGGAAACAGGGTTCTGCATACGCATCATAATTGAGACACGATCCAGTGACTCCCCGATCATTGTATTTTTTTTCACATCAGCCAATACTGGTTTTCGTATGCCATCATCCCAGTCCACAACGAAAGGATCAAGAATAAGAGATGTATAATACACATTATCACCACCGGCAGACAACGTTTTTTTGTTAATACCCCCAAGCAGCACGTGGGAAGGTGCTTCCCCCAGCAACTCCCCAATCAGATCGGCAGGAATTTTAATTACTCCGCTATGATGATCAACTATTGCACCCAGTTTCCTGAATTTTGAAAGTGTTTCTTCGTGATATACCTTGAATCCTGTAGATTCAAAAATTCTTAAGGTGTTCCGGTGGATTTGTTCTGTTTCCGGCTTTGACAATACTGACAGGTTTAGGCGGCCCATGTTTTTCTCCTATAATGTTTACAAAATATAATATTATTTGTATACTATATATATTA
>JAGLNY010000005.1 GCA_023139255.1 Spirochaetales bacterium | reverse complement strand
TTCCCGGGTTTGCTGGATATCCATATCCAACAGAGTTTTTTTATGTGTCATCTCCTGATTTTCCAGCAGCGACAGCAATTCCTTTACTGAACTCCCTGTCTCCTGAGTATCCAGGATATGCCGATAGAAATCTGCCGACTGCTGTTCAAATTCAGCAGCAGCATGGATAAATTCCCCGATTGTCTGGAAACTTCTATTCTCAGAACTTGTCATACAAGATACTCTCCTTTGGGATACCCTTGCTTTCAAGCACTGCCATAACAGCATCAATCATAATCGGCGGACCGCAAAGGTATGCTTCACCGTGGATTCCCGTACTGAGCTCCCTGTCAAGAACCGTATGGATAAACCCTGTTGTCCCATCCCAGTCCGGGGCAGGGTCGGAAAGAGCGGGGAAATAATGGAATTGTGGTTTGGTTTCGGCAATCCCGGTGAAGTAGTCATGGTTATAGAGATCTTTCAAGGATCTGGCCCCGTAGAAGAGGTAGATGGGTCTTGAAAGATTGTGAGAGACCCAGTAGGCCACGATCGACTTTAGCGGAGCCAGGCCGACACCTCCCGCCACGCAGATGATTTCCCTGTCTGAATGTGTTTTCAGATAGAAATCTCCATAGGGACCCGAAAATTCAACCGGGTCTCCCACCTGTTTTGCATGAAGATAGGAGGATCCTATACCGGCAGGAATCAGTTTGATATTCAACTCAATCTCATTCTGCTCATCAGGATTGGAGGACATTGAGTACGCCCTGAAATCAAATCCATCGTCTGTGGGAATCCTGACCTGTACATACTGGCCTGGTTTGTATGAGATAGTTTCGGGAGTTATCAGCTGCATACGGACACGCTTAATATCCTCTGTTATCTGTTCTGAAAGTGAAAACATCCCTTCATACTCCTGAATTTCCAGGTATTCCGGCGGGATCTCAACCTGGAGATTTTCCTTCACCTTCAGCTGGCATGCCAGGCGGTACTGTTCGCGAATCTCGGAACGTGTCAGCATAAGGGCTTCAGTCGGGAGTGCAGTCCCGCCGCCCTCAACTACCTTCAGCTTGCAGTACCCGCAGGTTCCCTTACCGCCGCAGGCTGACGGGATAAAGTATTTACTCTCAAAAAGTATTCTCAGTAAAGTTTTTCCTCCGTCCCCGCGTATCTCCTTATCATGGTTGATGGTAATTGCTACTTCTCCGTAGTTGTTAATCACCTTGTCCATAAAGATGATGAGAAGGCCGATGAGAAGACCGAACCCATTGGCAAAGAGCAGTGCCCTGAGCATGATCATAAGCTTGCTACCCCCGTAAAACCGATAAAGGCAAGGGCCATGAGTCCCGCGATGATTGCCGTAATACCCGTTTCACCGAACCGGCGGGGTGGTTTGGAAAATATTAGTCGTTTTCGGATGCCGCCGATGGTGATGATGGCTAGGAACCACCCGATTCCGGAACCTAATCCGTAGAAGAATGTCTGGAGCAGCCCGAATGAGCGTAACACCATAAAAAGGGAGATGCCGAGGATGGCGCAGTTGACTGTAATCAACGGGAGAAAGATTCCGAAAGACTGGTATAGGGCAGGAAAGAACCGGTCAATGACAATCTCAAGGATCTGGACGATAGCCGCAATGGTGACGATAAAGACCAGGAACTGCATGTATCCGAGCCCGAGGGGAATCAAGACATAATTATTTACCAGCCAGTTGGCAACGGCAGTAAGGGTCATGACCATTGTTACAGCCATTCCCATCCCGGAAGCTACCTGGATATTTTTTGAGATGCTGACGAAAGGACACATGCCGAGAAAGTAGGTGAGGGCGATATTGCTGGTGAGGATGGATGCAAAAAGGATTAGCAGAATATTCATGCATCATCCTCCTTGTGTCCCCTGATAGTGTTGATTATGAGGATAAAGACACCGAGAGTGAAAAACGCACCCGGTGGTATGGAGAATATTTTCATGGGGGAGAGCGGCTCCGGCAGTACTTGGTACCCGAACAGCGAGCCGAATCCTACCAGTTCCCTGAAGGTAGCGATAATCATAAGCGAGAAGGTATACCCAAGCCCGACACCCAGGGCGTCCACACTTGATATGCCGATGGAGTTGTTGCTTGCATAGGCTTCTGCCCGTCCCATAATGATACAGTTGGTTATGATGAGAGCTACATAAGCACCGAGAGCTTTACTGATGTCCGGCAGGAATATTTTCAGTACCATATCAATGGCGATAACCAGTGTGGAGATAATCAGCATATAGGCGATCATGCGGATACGGTCCGGTATGAAATTCCTGAGGGATGAGATGATGATGGAGTTGACGATGAGGACGATTGTCACTGAGAGACTCATGACCAGGGCATTGCTCATCAGGTTGGTAACGGCAAGGGTGGAGCAGAGTCCGAGCATCATCCCGAAGATGGGATTATTATGCCAGAGCCCCTCTTTGAAGACCATCCAGCTTTTTCCGGAAAGAAGCCTGTACCCCTTTTTTGGGGTTTTCAATTGCACATTATCACTCATTCATTACTCCCCTGGTCCTGGAATGCCATGTCGAGTCCTAAAATTGCCTTATTGATAATAGTTTCAAGCGATGTACTGGTTTTTGTTGCGCCGGAGATTGCGTCAACCTCGTTGGATAAGGTGGCAAACTTGACAATGCTGAGGTTCGGCCTAATATCAGCACCGCTGAAACTCTCCTGGAAGTCCGGTTCGGATATCCTTCCTCCCAGCCCGGGAGTCTCAGCCTGGGAGAGCACCCGCATTCCTATGAGTGATTCCATTTCCGAATCCACTGCGAGAAGTATTTCAATGATGCTCCAGAGTCCTGGGCCGGCGGTCTTGAATACAATGGATCCCGGGTGTTCGTTGTCGGGTTCGCTGTCGGAGATGTAGTAGGTGGAGTCCCCCAGTACCATCACAGTAAAGTTTGTGCTAAAAGTTTCTTCAATCTCATCTTCCTGGTATTCAATAGAGTAGAGATCCATAATTTCAGCATAGAGGCGCAGGTTGAAGATCGCAGAGGCCTTATCGTATGCCAGCTGGGCACCTGTGAGTACCAGGGTGCAGATGGTAAAAAGAGCAAGAAGGAATAGTACCATCTTAACCTCTTTCATGAGCTCTCCTGTACTTAATGCTTAATACTCCCTCATCGATGATTGCACTGAAGACGTTGGCAAGCAGTACGGCAAATATAATGCCGCCGGGAAATGAGGAGTAGTTCAGGATGAGGACTCCTGATATCCCGGCCACCGCCCCGGAAAGCCATCTGCCGGCAAAGGTTCTTGCACAGGTCCTGTGATCGGGCAGGAGAAAAAAGGCGGTAAATATTGGGAGCCCGACCAAATGTACTGTAGGGTCGGGTGTGCTTTCGGGTGCAATACCTGCGAGCAGCGCCTGTACGGCGGCATAGGTAATGATGAATGAGAAGGCCGTCCGGGTGTCGGAAGCTCTCAGGAGCAGCAGCAGCAGTCCGATTATGAGGGTAAGCAGCGGAAGGGTGTTAGCCGGCGGCTGCGGAAAATTGCCGGAAAGAATGGGTTGGATGAATTCACTGATCCTGTCGGGTACGGAAAAGAGTGTCACCGGATCGTCTATGGTTGGGACCATGGCAGACCAACGTGTGAAGCCCGTGAGGGGAGAGCTGAAAGGATAGGTCCAGCCGAATCCGAAGGCTGCCGGGAAACTCAGCAGGGCAAAACTCCAACCTACCGCGGCAGGAGAGATAAACTGCCGGCCATGTCCCCCGAAGAATACCACAGATGCCAGGATGCCGAAAAGAAAGGAGACCAGCGCCATCCAGATGGGTAGTGCCGGCGGGATGATGAGGGGGAAAAGTACCCATGCGGTTATGGAATACCCACGTACTTTGCTGTGCATGATGGTTTTTGCGAGAAACTCCAGGATAAATCCTGCCGCGCAGGTCATGATCAGGAGTGCAGTGATGCGGAGTCCGTAGCGTCCTGTTGCCGCGATATAGAGGGGGGCCGCTGCGATTGATAGTATGATATCTGACCTGAAAGCCCTGTATTTACTCATCTTCTGTTCCCCCATGGTCGATATAGTCCATAAGTTCTGTTGCCAGTGGTATGTCAGAGGGGCATACGGCGGTGCAGTTTCCGCAAGCAATGCAGAGAGCTGCCCCTGATTTATCCGCATCCTCATACTGATGCGCGGTTATGCTGTGGTAGAGTATGCTTGGATAGAGGTCTGAGGGACAGATTGATGCGCATGCCAGGCAGTTGGAGCAGGGGGATGGAGGGAGTTCGGGTAAGGATGAGGGACACTCAATGAATTTTAGCTGATTCCTGAACCAGGGAAACCCAAGGAGCGGTCCATGCAGCGGTTTAAGTATCCATGGATGTTCTGTCAGGCAGACAGCATTGTATCTGTACCCCAACTGCTGTCCGCACTGGATTTGTTCACGGGTAACGGGATGATAGATTTTAAATACAGCAGGATCGATCCCGGTAAATTCCGGGAGAGATTGTACAAGTTCTTCGATAGTAATGATTTCGGGAGCATATATGCAGCTTCCGGTACCGCTGCTGTGCCAGAGGGAATAGAACCTGCCGTTGTCAAAAGAGGAGTTTTTATAGGCATCATACAAACGTTTAAGTTCAACTATATCGAGAAGAACGGCTTCGCGTTTGCTGTAATGGCTGGTATTCCTGAAGTCTATGCTGTCAGCTGTAAACCATCGGCTTTTGTGGAGACCTGTTA
>JAGLNY010000049.1 GCA_023139255.1 Spirochaetales bacterium | reverse complement strand
AAAATTATTGTCAGGAATGCTTGTTCCACAATCCAGACTGACAGAGCAGCAATTTAGTGAGGAAATTGGCGTAAACCGTGGAGATATCCGACAGGCATTAGCCCGGCTTCTCGCGGAAGGGTTGGTTGTGAAGGGGAAGAAAGGAGGGTTCTTTGTAAAAGAATTCACCAAAGAAGACCTGAAAGAACTCTACGAAGTCAGGTTTATTCTGGAATCAGCAGCAGCTACTCTCGTTTCTGTTAGGGCTACTGAAGAAGACTATGATGATCTAAGCAAAATTGCTGATCATATAAAATTAATGGCTGATAACGGGTATGACTTAGGGGTTTATGAGGCGGATCTACGCTTCCATATGACACTTGTTAAAGCAGCACATAACAAAAAACTCCATGATATGTATATGAAAGCAAATATCCCGTTAACAGGAATTCATGGTTGGAAAAATGATCAAAGAATTCAAACCGATAATTTCCGGATTGGTGCGGAAGAGCATGCTTCAATTGTTGAATATTTACGGAATGGGTCTATAGACAAGGTGGTTGAACTTCTTAAATCCAGTTATCACTGGCTGGAGTAGCCTGAATTAAACGAATTGACAACTTCCGTAACCAGGGAATAAACTCGCTGCCACTCCTTTCTTGGAATATCCTCACTGAATTGCAGCATCACCGGTTTCTCCGGGACAAATGATTCCATCCATTTGTTAAGGCGATGTTTAATTTCATTATTCTCTAGTACCGCCCAGTTGGACGGAAAATTCGGCACCACCACCATATCTGATAAAACTGACTGCACCTCAGTTATTTCCACATCACCACCCATATCAGGGATAGAAACAGATTCCAGGACATCAAACCCGGATCCGGCTATTTCCTTCTGAAGAACTTTTAACTTCCCGTCCATATGCACAACATAGGGTTTCCCAGCCTGTTTCATTTCGGCAGAATGCTTCTGATAAAATGGCTGACAATATTTTCGAAAAGCATCCGGCGGTGTCATGTCGGTAGTAACGTTATCCGGCTGCCAGATTACCGGCACTTCCGAATTTCCCGCAATTTCAAACTGTTCATCAATCTTCTCATTAATAAGATCAAGGAGAGGAATTACAATTCCCGGTTCAGTAAAGAGATCAACAAGAAATTGTTCAGGACCTGCAAGTTCAATTAAACATTTTTGATATGGATTCCGGTCCATCCTCCCTAACACAACACCATCATCCCCAAGATCGGAAATTCGCTGTATAATGTTTTTTTCATTCGACAGGATAACTGTGTTCTCAACAAGATAGGATATAATTTTGTAGTCTTCCGGTTCGGAGATGTAATGCTTTCGGATGTGTTCACTCCCGGCTCCGGCAGGGTCGTATTCGATTTCTCCAGAGAGAGTACCCACAGGGGTATACCACTCTCTTCGTTCAATTCGTCTACCATGCTGCCATGTATGCTTAACCAGAAGCTCGCTGTTTTTTATCTCTGATAAATAACCTTCATAAAAATGCCAGGGGGGACCAACCATGGTAGCAACGGGAAAATAATCAATGATCCCCATACCGAGATTGCGAATTTCCCGCCCCACTGTCGATCTGGGTAAGTATCGTGAGTAAATACCGAGTGGAATTTTCCCTGTATACTGATTTCGATATACATTGAGCATGTCCTCGCGAATACTCATAGAATCAGTTCCTTAAGACCCTGGTTCCCAAGTTCTGTGTTCACTTCCTCCAGGGAAGGAAGTGATTCGATTACACCGATTTTCGTAACGGATAACCCGGCGGCACAGTTGGCAAACCTGATTGAATCCGCTATCGAAAAACCCCTGTCCAGAGCTGTCATAAACCCGCCGGAAAAACAATCCCCGGCACCAGTTGTATCTACAGCATTAACTTGCATAGAGGGAAACCGCTCATACCCCCTGGAATCAATCAGTACCGAACCCTGTTCTCCCATCGTAACAATCACAATTTTGACACCCCGGTTAAGGAGCCGCTTCCCGGCTTCCACAGCACTTGGCACATCGGTTACTTCAATACCGGTAATGATCGAAGCTTCCTGCATATTCGGTTTTATATATGTAATATTCGGGAAGATTGAATCAGGTAATATCACTGCAGGAGCAGGATCCAGAAGGGTCTGAACTCCCATGCTGTGACATTTTGTAATGCCGTACTCGACCACATCAAAATTACTTTCAAGCTGAAATCCTGCTATTAGCGAGTTATTTATTATCTCTCCGGCCTTGTCGATGTCATCTGTTGATAAGTTATAATTCGCTCCCGGGACAACTGAAATTAAATTTGCACCGGTATTGTCAATAAGAATAACACTGATACCAGTATGAACATGATCATCAATGTAAATATAATCCTTTCCAATACCATACCGGTCATACATAGCAAGAGCATTTTCACCATACACGTCTTTTCCGAGTCTGCCGATGAAAGTTACCTTCGACCCCAGAAATGATGCGGCAACCGCCTGATTAGAACCTTTACCGCCTCCGCCTTCATGAAAGGTGTGGCCAATAATTGTTTCCCCTTTCTGAGGGAGCCGGTCACTCTTCAGGAAAAGTCCTACATTGTAACTGCCCACAACAACTATCCCTTTTTTACTCATAAAACTGTCCTCTTTTCTTATTCTATTCATGCCATTTGGTAATGGTCACATTTATTGTTTTACATTTTTCCATTTTAATATCAGGTTTCCACGCAATTTTCTCTCCATTCACCAACAGACTCCCTACTTTTTCTTCAGGAAAGGGTAAAACAAACTCAACCGCCATCTCTTTGGGAAACTGTGCCGTTAATTCAAAGACTTTACCGTTTTCACGCCAGCTTAATTGATGTCCACACCAGTTAATTTCTATACGTTCAACTAAAAGATGAGGGGCGATTCGAACGGCTGTACCCCGCTTAATCTGCAAACCGGCGATGTCTTCAAGCAAAAAAGAGGTTACCCAGGACATGGAATCACCCTGAGATACTGACCGGCTGAACATGGTTCTCCAATTTGCATCGAGAAACTTACTGCCCCGTAATCCCCGCACCTCCCCAAATGTCTCATGATCGTTTTCCAGGTATTTTTTATATCTACGTACAATTTTTTCTAATGCGAAGCCGCCGTACCCATACTGCATCAACCCCTTACAGGCAAAGTATGGAAATATATAGATTTGCATCTGATTCAACATATTGGGAGACTGAACCCATTTACGGACAAGACGATCTGCTTGTGACGGGCGGGCTAATCCCAAATACATCATTATTCCTTGCGCATGTTCACTAAAGATCTCTCCCTTTTTCCCATTAACCAGGGTATCAACAAAAAGTTCACGTTCTTCATCCCAGTATTCCACCGGTAAAATTTCCTCAATTGGTCTGGCCAGAGATTGGAAATGTATTTTATCCTTGAATTTACCTATAGCTTCTGCCATATCGGCCATAGACCGAAGAGACAATAAATATAGTCCGTTGAATACCAACATCTCTCCCCGCCGGTCCAGTAGTGCCCAGTCTGTCCAGCCAAGAAGGGGTGTGTTTTTTCCCAGGGCACGTTTTACATCATCCAAATCAAGCAGCCCCCGGTCATTTACAAGATTTTCCCAAAAGCCAAGATGTTTACAAAAAGCCGGCCAAAGATCATAAAACAATTCTATCTTGCCAAACCGTTGAAACAGTTCCCATACGAAAAACACCAAGTAAAAACCAAATTCCGGAACGGTACTATCAGGCTCGCTTTTACCCGGACAAGAGTCCATAAAAAGACCATTGGGTAACTGTGCCTCCTTCATCGTCTGCAAATGACTGGATATGATGTCCTCCATACCATGGAGAGCTGCTATATTGAACAGCGTTGGTAAAATATACTGTCTTCTTTCCCGTGAAGCATTATCCATCACAATGTCGGTTGTTGTTGTTTCCAAAGTGCGGTTTGCAGCATCCCAGAATTTCCCCAATTCCACATCAGAGCAGGAGAAGGTGGTATTGCCGCTCCAGGCATAACTGACTTCTTCAGCCTCGATCCGCCGAATCTTCACCGGTTGATCCGTTCCCCGAACCGTAATCTGCATATAGCGAAATTGTCTCCACTGGAATGAACGCCAAAGATAGTTTTTTTCAGCCAGAATCACCCGGTCAGCCCATGATGTCCGGGGAGATCGATAGGGACAGACTCTCCCCTCATGCAGGTCAGGCCCATACCCGATATCCAGGTAGGCACCATCCGGACCGGAGACCTCAATAATACAATGAGCATTAATGAGTTGGCCGAAATCCAGAATCAGTGTCGGGTCACGTAAACCGTCAAAGGTTTCCTCTGGTTCCGTGCGGTCCGACCCCCGTAACGTGCAAACTCCCCGACCGGGAAGCGGGAGATAAAATTCTCCATAAATATCAGTCCTGGAAAGCGGGTGTATCGGTTCCAGGGTCATGAGAAGACCAATGTCGCTTGCCCCGATATATTCTTCTACTTCACCAACCTGAACATGACGGGGTAAATGCCGTGTTTGTTTTAAGAAAGGAATGTTTCTGGGAGCGAGGTTCTGCCAGACGAGTTGCTGCCCTTCTTCAGTCTTTCCCTCAGCACAACCTAATACGACAGCTGAGAACCATGCACTGTCATTGAAATCAATCCGGTTCCAATTATCGGGATCCCTGTCTACATGATAAAACTCCTGGAAGAAAAGGTCGTTTAAATAGCCGACCTTTGCTTCCCCGAAAAATGTATTAAAAGATTTTCCAAACTGTGCTGAAGTTAATGAATCCTGCGTATCCCAAATTCCCGCATCCCATGCTTTTGCGTGGCAACATGACCATGTTTGATCGGAAAGAACCTGAAAATCACCCCCCTCTGTCTGACCGGATATCTGGCACCAAAGCCCGCCGCGTGTGGTTTCTACATACCAACGGGTACGGACACCAAAATCCGCCTCCACATCCCCATCAAAATGTACGATAACCCCAATTACATTTGGACCGGGAACCAATAATTTTTCAATATCATAGATATCATAGGTCTTCCTTTTGGGATGTCCGAGAGCCGGACCTTCCCCAACCCATTGTCCATTAACCCAGAGTTGATAAAAGCGTTCTGCTGTTATATACAGGATCGCCTGTTTAAGTTTATCTGATATTGTAAATTCCTTGCGGAAATAGACATACTGGTTCCTGGTAGGCAGTGTTTCCTTCGTCCAGATCCATTTAGCCCGCAGTAAACGGTTTATATCTTTCATTTCATCGTCTCCCTAATTATTTACTCTCTTTCAAAAGTCTGATGAAGTGTGTTTTACAATTCTGGTCATACATACTGATTACGTAATAAAATCACCAACAGAAGAACAGGTCAAAGGAGAGTAAAACAGAATGTCCTGACGGTGTACAGAAAAAATCCAAAACTGTTTTTTTTACAATAACATATTGACATAATTTTATTATATTGTATAGTTGAACCAGAAGAAACAAATTGAATTAAATTATGTTTACTGGAATATTGGTTAAGGAAAGAAAATGGATAGTAGCATGACTGCACGTGAAAGATTTCTATCAGTAATGAATTTTGAGAAGAGCACTCGAAGCATGCTTTGGGAGTTTGGTTACTGGGAAGATACTATGGGAAGGTGGTATGAAGAAGGTTTACCACGAAAACAAAAAGAAAAATGTTCTATACAGACGGATTCATACAAAAAATCGATGTTTTCCGATAATTCAATCTGTGGAGAAGGGTTAAGTTGGAGTGAAACGAAGAAAGTACCGAAAGATATAGATGTCCATAATTATTTTAATTTTGACAAGGGTATAATAAGCATACCCGTAAATTCCTGGATTTGTCCTTCCTTTGAAAAAAAGATACTCAGGGATGAAGGGGAAAATGTCATAATAATTGATGAGAAGGGCATTAAAAAACGTACCCGTAAAGACGGAAATTCCATGCCCCAATATTTAGCCTGGCCTGTTGAAAACAGAAACGACTGGGAGCGCCTCAAAGAAGAGAGATTTCAATTGGAAATTGAAAAGAGGCTTCCACCTGATTGGGTGAAAATTGTAAAGGGCTATCGGGAACAGGGCCATATTCTTTGCTGCGGATATTCAATCAGTTTTTTTGGTTCACTGCGAAATCTCTTTGGAGAAGTAGGACAATTTCTTACCTACTATGACGATCCGGCACTAATTAAGGATATTCTGAATTATCTTTGTGATTTTTGGATTGATCTTTGGTCACATGTCTTTATGCACGTAATTCCTGACTTTGTCCTTATTGGCGAGGATCTGGCATACAAAAACGGCCCGTTAATCTCCCCCTCCATGTTTCAGGAATTTATGCTTCCATACTATAAAAGGATTACCTCTTTTCTAAAAAAAAGCGGAATCCGTATTATTATAGTAGATACAGATGGAAATTTCTCAAAGTTGATCCCGCTTTTTCTGGAAGGGGGAGTGACAGGATTTTACCCCTTTGAGGCTCAAGCAGGCATGGATATAGTGAAAATAAGACAAAACTACCCGAATATACAAATTCTTGGAGGTCTGGATAAAACCAGGATTGCAAAAGGCAAGGAAGAGATTGATCGGGAATTAAACGCAAAACTCCCTTTTATGCTTCAACAAGGTGGATATATTCCTTATGCGGACCACCTTATTCCTCCAGACATTTCATGGGAGAACTTCAAATATTATCGAGAAAAGGTTGAAGAGTTCGTCCGTAATAATTAAAAAGCAGATTATCTGCCCTGATTTCCAAGGCACAAAAAACAAGTAATTTTGGAGATGTAAGAAAATGAAAAGAAAAGC
>JAGLNY010000048.1 GCA_023139255.1 Spirochaetales bacterium | reverse complement strand
CCAAAACCGGATGTTGTAGGTTCGAGTCCTACCTGGCCTGATTATATAGTATTAAGTCTGTTTCGGAAAATTTGTTTTCCGGGATAGTATGTGTTTGGAATTATAGGAGAACGTTTGATGAAAAAGCTGTTCAGATACCTGAAAGAAACAAGACTTGAGTTAAAAAAGGTTGTCTGGCCGAACAGGGAAACTGTTGTAGCCTCAACAAAGGTTGTGCTTGTATCAACGTTAATTTTCGCGGTAGTTCTGGGGTTGGTTGATTTTCTCCTTCTTCAGGGATTATATCTTGTATATTAGGAACAATTGAGGAAGATATGGCAAAAGGCTGGTATGTAGTACATACATATTCGGGATATGAGAATAAAATTGAGAAAACAATTAGACGTCTCATGAATGATCCTAACTTCTCTGAATATGTTTTTGATATTAAGGTTCCTGCAGAAGAAGTCGTAGAGGTCAAAGACGGGAAGAAAAAAATCTCAATGAAGAAGATCCTTCCCGGATATATTTTATTGGAGATTGACCTGCCGGATCTTGGCTGGAAACAGATTTGTTCGCAAATCAGGAAAATCCAGGGAGTTACCGGTTTTGTCGGGACAATGAGCGGTTCAAAACCGCAGCCGATAACTGCAGAAGAGGCTAGGGGTATATTCCAGAAAACTGGTGAGATTAAGACTGATAAGATCTCAAGGCCGAAACAATCCTTCTCTCATGGAGAGATGGTGAAAATAATTGATGGTCCGTTTGATACCTTCACGGGAGCTATTGAAGAAGTTTACCCTGACAAATCAAAACTGAAAGTTATGGTCGGCATTTTCGGCAGGTCAACGCCTGTTGAGGTCGATTTTATACAGGTGGAGAAAATTTAACCGGCTTTGGCCGGATAAAGATTTAACCGGTAGAACCGGTTAAATTTAGATAAGACGGGAATCATTGCCCTGTAGTTTAGTGATTTCTGCTGTTTTTTTTAACATATCCCCCCGTCAACAGGGCAAGGGGAGATGGGAGCCTGATCGTATGACAGGCGTTATTACCAGCGTGATGCATTCTTTTACCGGCTGCTTCACGTAAGGAGAACTTTTATGGCCAAAAAAAAGGTTACTGTAATGATTAAATTGCAGGTACCTGCACAAAAAGCTACACCTGCGCCTCCGGTTGGCCCGGCATTGGGTCCTCATGGAGTAAGTGCCCCCCAGTTTGTACAGCAATTTAATGATAGAACGAAAAATGTTGAGGCAGGAATGACTGTTCCTGTGGTTATTTCTGTGTATGCAGACAGAAGTTTTTCCTTTATCATTAAAACCCCGCCTGCAGCGGTTCTGATTAAGAAAGCCTGCGGCATCAGCAGCGGTTCCGGAGAACCTCATTCTGTAAAAGTCGCAAAGCTGTCTCAGGAAAAACTGAAAGAAATTGCAGAAAAGAAGATGCCTGACCTGAATGCTAACGACATCGATGCAGCTATGAATATAATAGCAGGCACAGCAAGAAGCATGGGTGTCGAGGTGGAGGCATAAAATGAAAAGAGGAAAAAAGTATCTTGAAGCTGTCACCAAGTATGACAAGCAGACTTTGTTCGAGCCGAAGAATGCAGCTGAACTTGTAAAGAAGCTTGCATTTGCAAAATTCGATGAGACTATTGAGGTTTCCATTAAACTGAATCTGAAAAAAAGCCAATCAGTAAGGGATACAATTGTACTTCCTCACCAGTTTTCTGTGCAGAAACGTATTCTTGTATTTGCACGCGGCGAAAAAGCAGAAGAGGCCAAGGCTGCCGGAGCAGCTTTTGTTGGTGATGTGGACCTGGTTGAGAAAATTAAAGGTGGATGGCTGGATTTTGATGTTGCAGTAGCAACGCCGGATATGATGAAAAATGTTGGACGTCTCGGACCTATCCTTGGTCGAAGGGGTCTGATGCCTAACCCTAAAACACAAACGGTAACTTTTGACATTAAAGCCGCTCTCGAGGAACTTCAAAGGGGACGGATTGAATTTCGTTCTGATAAAACCGGGGTTGTTCATCTGGCAATAGGGAAAGTTTCCATGGACGCTGACAGGGTTGTAGAGAATCTTAACCTTGTATTTAAGGAGATCGTGAAAAAAAGACCCAGTGACGCGAAAGGCGAATTCGTAAAAAGTGTTGCGCTATCATCAACAATGGGACCAGGTGTCCATGTTGATCTGCGCGATAATCAATAGGAAGGTGGAGGAAGCATGATGGCTAAATATGAGACAAAACTGCAGGATGGTAAATTGAATGCAGTCAAAGCCCTTGTTGATGAATTCAAGGATGTTAAGGATTTCATCTTCACAGATTATCGGGGATTGACAGTTGAGCAGATCACTGATTTGCGAAACAAACTTCGTGATAATAAGGCTGTATATAAAGTAGTAAAAAACCGGTTTGCAAAGATTGCCCTTAAGCAGCTTGACAAACCGGAAGTTCAGGAATGTCTGGTAGGACCCACTGCGGTAGCATTACCGATGGGTGAATCAGGACCAGTTGCAAAAATCCTGATTGAGTTTGCCAAGAATGCACCGCTTGAAATTAAAGGCGGTATTCTGGACGGGAATTTATTCACAACAGAGCAGGTTGTGGCTTTTAGTAAGCTTCCGGGTAGACTTGAACTTATCTCACAACTTATGAGCACTATGAAGGCACCCGTGCAAAATGTGGTATATCTGCTTAATGCTGTACCAACTAAACTTGTAAGAACTCTGCAGGCTGTTGCAGATTCAAAAAAATAAACGACATTAGTCTTCGTTTGTAGCAATGCTACTGTCGTTACACAACTAAATTTAAGGAGAAGGTAATATGGCTACCAAAACAATGGAAGAAATTTTAGAGGCAATTGCAAACATGACAGTGCTCGAGGTATCTGAGCTCATTTCCGCTATGGAAGAGAAGTTTGGGGTAACCGCGGCAGCACCCGTTGCAGCAGTAGCTGCAGGTACTGCAGCAGCAGCTGTTGAGGAAGTTGAAGAGCAGACAGAATTTGATGTAATTCTTAAGGGAATTGCAGACGGAAAGAAAATTCCGGTTATCAAAGCAGTTCGTGCTCTCACAGGGCTTGGTCTAAAAGAAGCAAAAGATCTTGTTGAGGCTGGTGATAAAGCAGTCAAAGAAGGTGTATCGAAAGAAGAGGCTAATACCGTTAAAGAAAAACTGGAAACTGCCGGCGCAACGATTGAACTTAAGTAATTTATTCTGCAGTAACGTCCAGATAAACTCAGATATTTACCCAGGGTATGCAATCCCTGGATAAATTTCGCCGCCGGGAACAAGTTTTTCCGGTGGCTAGTTGTGTCTTGAAATGCTTGTTGGAAATAGAAAGAATTTAGATTACCAGGGGGTGGAGATGCTTGCCAGCGGCAATGCGATTATAAGAAAGTATGTTGGGGAGCAGTTTGAGGAAGTTATGGAACTTCCCAATCTGGTCGATATTCAGCTGTCCTCATACGAGAAGTTTCTTCAGCGGGATATACTCCTGAAGAGTGAACCTCTTGAACTTCAGGGACTGGAAGAAGTATTTCAGTCGATTTTTCCCATTGAGAGCCCGGGCGGAGATATGATGCTCGAATATGTCGGGTACAGGCTTGATGAGGATCACATCAAATTCAAGGAAAACGAGTGTAAGCAGAAAGGCTTAACATACTCAGTTCCGATTAAAGCGAAAATAAACCTTATTTTTCTGGAAACCGGTGAAATCAGGCAGAAATCTATATATATAGGTGATATTCCGCTTATGACAGACCGCGGCACATTCATTATTAACGGTGCAGAACGGGTTGTTGTCAGCCAGATACACAGATCACCAGGTGTTATTTTTTCTAACGAAAAGGGAATTTATTCCTCCAGAATTATCCCATACAGGGGTTCCTGGCTTGAATTTGAGATTGATCAGAAAAAAGACCTGATTTATACCAAGGTTGACAGGAAAAAGAGAATCCTTGCAACACTGTTTCTCAGAGCCCTTGGGTTTGATTCACGTGAGAAAATCCTGGAACTCTATTATAAATCAAAAACGGTTACTCTTTCCGGCAGGCAGAAAGTAAAGGATAGTCTGGTTGATACCATTCTCTATAAGAATGTGTATCTGGACAAATCCGAGGACGGGGTGAGAAAAAAACTCTACCGTGCCGGGGAAAAAATGCACCCGCATGAAATAGATGAACTTATCCACTCCGGCGTGAAAAAAATTCAAATCATAGATTTTGAGCACGAGGAATCGCTTCACTCACAGATGATTCTCAGGTGTTTTGAGATTGAAGAATCCAAGCATACCCGGGTTGAGGAAGGGCATGATGAACCTACAAAGGAAGATGCACTGATATCAATATATACCGTGCTGATGCCGGGGGAACCCATAACACTTGAAAGTGCTGAGAAAGATCTCAATACCATGTTTTTCACTTACCGCAGGTATGACCTGGGACGAGTGGGACGATATAAGCTTAACAAGAAATTTGATTATGAGACGATGCTTGAGGAACCTGTCCTGACAAAGCAGGATATTTACAACACTATCAAACAGCTTATAAAGGTATATATCGGTGAAGCGAATGTTGATGATATTGATCATCTTGGGAACAGGAGAATACGGTCTGTAGGAGAACTTCTTCAAAATCAGCTTAAAACTGCGTTTACCAGAATGGAGCGTATAGCTAAAGAACGTATGAATCTGGAAGCCGAAACAGTTAAACCCCAGGATTTGATCTCAATCAAACCTATTGTTGCAGCTATTAAAGAGTTTTTCGGGTCGAGTCAGCTTAGTCAGTTTATGGATCAGGTTAACCCGCTTGCAGAACTTACTCACAAACGGAGACTCAATGCACTTGGACCTGGTGGTTTGTCACGGGACCGGGCAGGGTTTGAGGTTCGGGATGTGCATTATACTCATTACGGACGTATGTGTCCTATTGAAACCCCTGAAGGACCAAATATCGGCCTTATAGTTTCTCTGGCAAACTATACCAGGGTAAATGATTACGGATTTCTGGAAACACCCTATAGAAAAGTTGAGAACGGCAGGGCAACAAAAGAGATCGAGTATCTTTCTGCAATTGATGAGGAAAAATACTTTATTGCCCAGGCTAATGCCAGAATAGATAATAGCGGGAAGTTCCTTGACGATTTCGTATCAGTACGCCGCTCAGGTGATTATAACACCAGGGAGCCGGCAAGCATTCAGTATATGGATGTTTCCCCCAAGCAGGTAATTTCTGTTGCCACATCGCTTATCCCGTTTCTGGAACATGATGATGCAAACAGGGCTTTGATGGGATCAAATATGCAGCGTCAGGCAGTACCTCTGCTGTTCCCCGAACCCCCAAGGGTAGGGACAGGTATGGAAGCTAAGGCTGCATACGATTCAGGAGTGCTTGTAAAGGCAAACCGGGCAGGAACTGTTCAACATGTTACCTCATATTCAGTTGTTATCGAACCTGATGAACCGCAGTTTGATGGTGATATTGATAAGTATGTGATCCAGAAATTCCAACGTACCAACCAGGACACCTGTTTTCACCAGAAGCCGGTAGTCTATCGCGGGCAGAAAGTTGTTGAGGGACAGGTCGTCGCAGACGGACCTGCCACAAAAAGCGGGGAGCTGGCGTTGGGCAGGAATGTGCTTGTAGGATTTGTACCCTGGAACGGATACAACTATGAGGATGCTATCCTGATCTCTGAGAAAGTTGTTAAGGAAGATATTTATACCTCAATCCATATTAAGGAATTTACGATAGATGTCAGGGAGACCAAACTTGGTCCGGAAAAACTGACTCGTGATATCCCGAATACAAGTGAAAAGACCCTTGAACAGCTTGATGAGGATGGGGTAATCAGAATTGGTGCAAAAGTTAAGCCCGGATATATCCTGGTAGGGAAAGTAACCCCGAAATCAGAATCGGATACCACCCCGGAATTCAAACTCCTGAACTCTATTTTCGGTGAGAAAGCAAAAGAAGTGCGGGACACATCCTTGAAAGTTCCCCATGGAACTGAAGGTACGGTTATTGATATACAGCGGCTCAAACGCTCTGAAGGTGATGATCTGTCACCTGGGGTTGATGAAGTGGTGAAAGTCCTTGTTGCGAAAAAACGAAAACTCCGGGAAGGGGATAAGATGGCAGGCCGTCATGGAAATAAGGGTGTTGTTGCCCGGGTACTGCCGGAAGAGGATATGCCGTATATGGATGACGGTACTCCGCTTGATATCTGTCTGAACCCGCTTGGTGTACCATCACGTATGAATATCGGACAGCTTCTTGAAACCCAGCTTGGCTGGGCGGCCCAGGAATTGGACGACTGGTTTTCAACACCTGTATTCCAGTCCGCAACTATAGGACAAATAGAGAGCAAGATGAAAGAGGCGGGACTGCCGGTTGACTCAAAAATCCAGCTCCGTGACGGAAGGACCGGTGAGCCGTTTGTTAACTCTGTTTTTACCGGGTATGTATATATGCTGAAACTGGCACACCTTGTTGATGACAAAATGCATGCACGTTCTACCGGACCTTATTCACTTGTTACTCAGCAGCCGCTGGGAGGCAAGGCACAGTTTGGAGGTCAGCGGCTCGGTGAAATGGAAGTTTGGGCGCTTGAGGCATATGGTGCAGCAAATACGCTTCAGGAACTTCTTACTATCAAGTCGGATGATATGAATGGAAGAGTCAAGATTTATGAAAGTATAGTAAAAGATGAACCTTCTTCCAATGCAGGAATGCCGGAATCCTTCAACGTCCTGGTGCAGGAACTTAGAGGACTTGCCCTGGATATGTCAATTTATGATTCCAGGGGAAAGCAGGTTCCGCTGACAGAACGTGATGAGGAATTGATTAGCAAGAAGGGAACTCAGTTCTAATGAACTGAGTTTTCAGAAATAGTTGCATTAAGCTTCCGTAAAGGAATTAGCCAGAAGTTCTTGATTGTGTAAAACACAATCAAGAGTTTCAAAAGGCAATTTTTTGAAATTGCCTCAAGATACTGCTTTAACAGGCAGATATTTCAGGAGACCTTCGAATGAGAGAAATTCAGGATTTCGATAGCATTAGGATTCGATTAGCTTCACCAGACCAGATTAGGTCCTGGTCATATGGTGAGGTTAAGAAACCGGAAACCATTAATTACAGAACTCTCCGTCCGGAAAAGGATGGATTGTTTTGCGAGAAAATTTTCGGGACCACGAAAGAGTGGGAATGTTACTGCGGTAAGTTTAAATCTATCAGATATAAAGGGGTCATTTGTGACCGCTGTGGAGTTGA
This sequence comes from Spirochaetales bacterium, assembly GCA_023139255.1. Lineage (GTDB taxonomy): Bacteria > Spirochaetota > Spirochaetia > JABMQR01 > JABMQR01 > JABMQR01. The sequence continues at coordinate 5,028 of JAGLNY010000048.1, read as the reverse complement.
GGTTACACATTTCAAAGTTCGGCGTGAACGTATGGGACACATCGAACTGGCTTCTCCTGTATCTCATATTTGGTACTATCGTTCCGTCCCCTCAAGGATGGGTTTGCTTTTAGATCTTACCATAGCAGCACTGCGGTCGATTCTTTATTATGAAAAATATGTAGTAACAAATCCAGGTGATACTGACCTCAAGGAACGGCAAATGCTGACCGAGGAGGAGTATTATGAATCCCGTGAAAGGTATGGGGAAAACTTCTCAGCCGGTATTGGTGCCGAGGCGGTCAGTACACTTCTTGAAAACCTGGATCTTGATGCACTTTCTGCAGAACTCCGTGCTAAAATGCTTGATAAAGGATCCAAGGCTGACAAGAGACTTCTGAAGAGAATCGAGGTTGTGGAAAATTTCCGTGACTCCGGGAACAGACCTGAGTGGATGATTCTGAGTGTGATTCCAGTTATCCCGCCTGAGCTTCGACCGATGGTCCAGCTTGACGGCGGAAGATTTGCTACTTCAGACCTGAATGATCTTTATCGGCGTGTCATCAATAGAAATAATAGATTAAAACGTCTGATGGCCCTGAATGCACCGGATATAATTATACGAAACGAGAAACGAATGCTGCAGGAAGCAGTTGATGCATTGTTCGATAACTCCAAGAAAAAGCGGGTAGTTAAAGGTGCATCAAACAGACCTTTAAAATCCCTCTCTGATATGCTGAAAGGGAAACAGGGGCGGTTCAGACAGAATCTTCTTGGGAAACGTGTCGACTACTCAGGCCGTTCTGTTATTGTTGTAGGTCCTGAATTGCGGCTTCATCAATGCGGGCTGCCCGCGAAAATGGCACTGGAGCTCTATAAGCCTTTTATTATGAAAAAGCTTGTACAGAAAGGTGTTGTCTATAATATAAAGAAAGCAAAAAGCCTTGTGGAGCAGGAGACTCAGGAAGTATGGTCAATCCTTGATGATGTCGTAAGAGAACATCCGGTTCTTCTAAACAGGGCACCCACACTGCACAGGTTGGGGATACAGGCATTTGAGCCTGTCCTTGTTGAAGGAAAGGCAATTAAGCTTCACCCGCTGGTATGTCATGCGTATAATGCCGACTTTGATGGTGATCAGATGGCAGTCCATGTGCCCCTTACGCAGGCAGCCCAGATAGAGTGCTGGACATTAATGATGTCAGCTAACAACCTCCTGGATCCGGCAAACGGTAAGCCGGTTGTATTTCCTTCACAGGATATGGTATTGGGAATCAATTATTTAACCAGGATGAAAGAAGGACACAAGGGAGAAGGTAAGTTTTTTGACAATATTAATGAAATTTTAATGGCCATTGATAGCCAGTCTATAGCTTACAGCACAAAAATCCGATACCGGCTCTCTGATACAGAGGTGATTGAGACGACTCCCGGACGGGTTATATTTAACGATGGGATGCCTGAAGAAATATCATTTCGAAACATCTGTTTTGGGGATAAAGAACTTCGGGCTCTTGTCGGCGAAACCCTGGCAAAATACAATTCATCAACGGCAGTTAAAATGCTTGATTCTATCAAGGATATTGGTTTCAAATATGCAACCTTATTTGGTGCAACAATCGGTATCACTGATATTATCATACCTGAAGAAAAGAAGAACATGATTGATGGCGCGAATGATCAGGTTAAAATAATTCAGGGGCAGTATCTCCAGGGTCATATTACCCAGGAAGAACGATATAACCGTGTAATTGAAGTATGGAGTAAGACCAATGAAGATCTTACTAATGTATTGATGGATAAGCTGAAGCTGGATCAGGCAGGATTTAACCCGATATACTTGATGGCGGATTCCGGCGCGAGAGGAAGCAGAACGCAGATCAGACAGCTGGGCGGTATGCGTGGTCTTATGGCAAAACCATCCGGTGACATTATTGAGCTTCCTATACGGTCTAACTTTAAGGAAGGACTTTCTATTATTGAGTTTTTCATCTCAACCAACGGTGCCCGTAAGGGACTGGCGGATACAGCCCTAAAGACTGCTGATGCCGGGTATCTGACGAGACGTCTTGTTGATATTGCACAGGATGTAGTTATCAATGAAGAAGACTGCGGAACTATTAATGGTATTGAGATCCGGGCAATAAAGGATGGGGAAGAGATTGTTGAATCCCTGAAGGACAGGATCGAGGGACGGTTTACTCTGGAAAGAGTTAAGCACCCCATTACAAGTGAGATAATCATTGATGTAAATGAAGAGATCACTGATGAAGTAGCGGAAGAGATTGAACAGGCTGGTATTGAGTCTGTGAGGATCAGGACCGTACTTACCTGTGAGGCTAAACATGGAGTATGTCAGCGGTGCTACGGAAGAAATCTGGCAATTAACCGGACAGTTGTTATTGGTGAGGCTGTAGGTATTATTGCCGCCCAGTCCATTGGGCAGCCTGGAACACAGCTGACAATGAGAACATTCCATATTGGCGGCGCGGCAACAAAAACCAGTGAAGAAAATAAGATTACCCTGGGATATCCCGTAATTGTCAACTCAATAACCGGGAGTACTGTAAAAATTAGTGAGGAATCTCTGCTGTTTACCAGGAAGGGATTTATCACTGTATCCAAAGTGCTTAGAACAATAGATGGGAAAGACCTTAAGAAAGTTGTTGTTGAGAAAGATGAGAAAGTTGTATCAGGGACAGTCCTTGCAGTTAATAAATCCGGTGAGGAGATTCTTTCACAGGAAATTGCATATGTACGGATGTATCAAGGTCAGATCCTGCTTATCTCCCAGGAGCAGAAAATTGAAGTAAGGAATGGATCCGAGGTATTTGTACAAGAAGGTGAATTAGTTCAATCGGGTGATTCTATTGCGACCTTTGACCCGTTCTCAGAACCGATTATTGCTGAGCAGGATGGTACTGTCCAGTTTGTTGATATCATGCTTGGAACAACATTAAAGGAAGAGGTTAACGAAGAGACTGGTAATGTAGAGAAAAAAATTACTGAGTACACACTGGAGACTCTGCAGCCGAGGATTGAAATTATCGATAATGATGAAAATACTTTAGCGACTTACTTCCTTCCGGGATCTTCCTATCTTAATGTTGAGAATGATACGGTTGTAAAGAAAGGACGGATTCTTGCTAAACTTCTTAAGGAAAGTGTTAAAACACGGGATATTACCGGTGGTCTTCCCCGTGTAGGCGAGCTGTTTGAAGCGAGAAGACCGAAAAATAAAGCTATCCTGGCGCAGGTAAGTGGTACAGTACGGTTTAGAACTATCATAAAAGGACGGCGTCAACTGATTGTTGAGGATGACTTCGGCGGTGAATTCAAGCATCTTGTTCCCATGGGGAAACACCTGCTTGTTCGTGATGGTGATTATATTGAGTCAGGAGAAAGATTATGTGACGGGGCAATTGACCCGCATGATATTCTGGAAATTCTAGGAGAGAATGAGCTTCAGTCATTCCTGGTTGATGAAGTGCAGGAAGTTTACCGGCTTCAGGGTGTTGATATCAATGATAAGCATATCGGTGTTATTGTACGCCAGATGATGCGGAAAGTTGAAATTATCACTGTTGGTGATACCGGATTTATTTTTGGTCAGCAGATTGACAAGTATAAATTTAATGAGGAGAACGAACGGGTTCTCAATGCTGGTGGCCAGCCGGCTGTTGCAAGGCCTCTTCTTCTGGGTATCACAAGGGCTTCGCTGAGTATTGACTCTTTTATATCAGCGGCATCTTTCCAGGAAACCACAAAAGTCTTGACAAATGCAGCGATTGCTGGTAGTAGAGATGAACTGCGGGGACTGAAGGAAAATGTAATAATTGGCCATTTAATTCCTGCTGGTACCGGTATGAAGAAATATCGTAATATCCAACTGGTGGAGGACTCTTCAGCAGACCTGGATGTTTCCGTCCAGACTGCTATGGAAGAGAGAAAACGTGAATTTAAGGAGTTGAGTCTTCCTGATCTGGAATTTTCTGAAGCCGTTGAAAGCGGGACAAACGACAATGATGGGACAATTTTAAAAGTTGAAGAGTCTTGAAATTGTCTTGTGAATTATTTATCTGATGATGAAACCCACAATGAATAAGTAAATTTACGGGGTTACATGCTGACATCAGGTGTTTTAGATAGTGAGTCAATTTCAAAAATATTTTGTATGTAATGAAAGTCTGCGGAAAGAAAGTTACGCGGACAAAACATTCAGTAGAAAAGGGAGTGGATCTAATAGATGCCAACAATTAATCAATTAATAAGAAAGGGAAGAAAGGCCCAAATTAAGAAAACAACTTCGCCGGCTTTGGAAAGCTGTCCCCAAAAACGCGGTGTTTGTACCCGTGTAATGACTGTAACTCCAAAAAAACCGAATTCTGCTTTGAGAAAAGTAGCAAGAGTAAGATTGTCAAACGGGATTGAGGTTACAGCCTATATTCCCGGTATCGGACACAATCTTCAGGAACACTCAGTTGTTCTTTTGAGGGGCGGTAGGGTCAAGGACCTTCCAGGTGTAAGGTATCACATTATTCGTGGTGCTAAAGATACCCTTGGTGTGGATGACAGAAAGAAGGGAAGATCAAAATACGGTACGAAGAAACCGAAAGCATAGAGGTGAGGAAATATGGCAAGAAGAAAAGTTGCCCCGGTCCGGGAAGTGCTCCCTGACCCAAGGTATAGCAGTACAATTGTAGAAAAATTTATCCGTAGAATGATGATTGACGGGAAAAAGTCAACCAGTACCAAGACATTATATAATGCTATGGCTATCATGGGTGAAAAAACCGGTGAGAAACCATTGGAAGTATTTATGAAAGCCCTTGATAACGTTAAACCGGTCGTGGAGGTTAAGTCTCGGCGTGTAGGTGGTTCAACCTATCAGGTACCGATTGAAGTGCGTGAGAGCAGGAAAGAAGCTCTTTCAATGAGATGGATTATCCTGGCTGCAAGAAGCAGGAGCGGGAAGTCTATGAGTGAGAATCTTTCTTCTGAATTACTTGATGCATATAACTCAACAGGTACTGCTTTCAAAAAGAAAGA
>JAGLNY010000047.1 GCA_023139255.1 Spirochaetales bacterium | reverse complement strand
TCCTAAAAAATTGATTGGATTCTAATTCGGCTAATTCTTTGGTGAATGAATAAAGAGCAAATTGATTAATTGAAACACCTTGAAGAAGTGAAAATTTTTCAATTCTTTCTTTTAGTTCTTCAGGTACACGAATTGTCATTACGTTTTTATTTTTTCCCATATTCATTTCTCCATTTGTATAGGAAATAACCAGGAGTAATGATTTCAAACGAATCAAGTGATAGTTCATTTCCTATGGTAAAATCTTTGATATTCTTGGTAATTAGATATTTACTCCCACTATTACAGGCCAATTCAGCAAAAATATTATCTTTTTCATCCCTCAAATTTGGTCTCCATAAATAATTCATTGCATAGGGGTCGGCAACAAGTGCAATAAATTCTAAAACTGTATCAACATCTTCTTCCGTTTTTTGAATAAAATCTAATGTTCGTTTTCTTTTCATAACATCTTGATAATCTTTATATACAGGTAGTGATATAGCGAGAGTTATATCCCCATTCCTGACCATTTTTAAAATTTGATGTGAAGCTCCGGAACTACTATATAAAGCCTGGAAAATAATATTTGTATCAACTGTTACTCTCATGGCTATTATGATAGCATATATGCTTTCATAAATCAACATCCGTCCCACCACCAAAGGTTTCTCTTTCTGTCAAAAGTAGTTTTCTGTCCCGGATTCAGTGAAGTAAAAATACAGTCTCAAAATATTGGCTTCGAGAGAAAAACATTTGAGTAACTATTCTTTCCTTCGCGGAAAACATATGAGAGATTGCTCTTCTATATGTTTTTCTCCAAAGTATCTATACCATGGGAATTCTATTCATTCTCAACAATAAATTCCCATTGAGAGTTTCTTGATCACTTAGCCGGATTATGTATCTTTGTGAAATTGACATTAGCAAAGATTATAAATTCGACAAACTTCGTTTATTAAATATTATAATTGCCGTAATATAAAAAAATAAAGATATTCCCAAGAGTATAAAAGATGTCTTTAGTACATAATTTTCTTTGCTAAGTATTTTTTCTATATCAATAAAAGTGAATAATGTCAGGTAACGTAATTTATTCAGGCTTTGTTTAGATTCCGCTAACATTTTAATCATCCAAAAACCAATTGAAATACCCGCACCGAAAGAAGCAGCAAGTGACCCTCTATTAAAAATACAAGAAAAAAAGAAAGCGATCCCTCCTACACTTAATAATACAAAAAACGTAATTAAATTCAAATTGATATATTTTCCGATATCAAGCATACCGGGGAAAGAAGAAGCACAAATTATTATACCAAAAATAGTCTGAATAAAAATAATAATAAACAACATAACCGCATGAAATATAGCCTGGGTTGTTATTATTTTCACTCTTGAATTCGGGGTGGTTAATAAATAAACCATTGACCCGGAATCGACAAGTTTTGCAACAAGTTTATATGCTGCCAATACAACATAAATACCAGGAAAAACAATAAATATAAACCCATATAAATATCTTGCAATATGACTGACTAAATTTGTAATTATCCCGCTAAAACCAAACATATTGCTAAAGGTATCCGGTAATAATTTCATGAATTCGGATAACACATTACTATCTAGATCCGGATTAAATATGCTTATCATCATTTGCGAATACATAAATAATACTAATGTAATAATTATGATAACTAAATAATTAGCCCTTAACGAGGCTTTAAACAAAGTACTATTCAACTGCTTCCCCTGCTTTCCCATAATATTTCATGAAAATATCTTCAAGGGTCTGTTGTTTTTTATCGATATTTGTAACAGAACAGTGAGATAGTAATTTAAAAAAATCGTTATATTTTGACTTTATTTCTATTTCGAATTTATTTTTTGAAATTATTTTAAAAGAGTAACCTGAAGTCTCAATTTTTTTTAAATCTTTTTCATCAGCTATTGATACAATATAGTTATTGTTTTTCATAGCATCAAGAGTGTTTATATCTTCAATGGCTACAAGATGGCCTTCTCTGATAATGCCGGCTCTATTACAAGACCTTTGTACCTCCTCAAAAACATGAGATGACATCATAATAGTTTTACCCTTATCTTTTTCTTCTTTAATCATCTCCATAAATTCATTTTTCATAAATGGATCCAATCCACTGGTTGGTTCATCAAGTATATACACAGCAGGATCATGCATAAAAGCGGTAATAATCGCTAATTTTTGTTTCATTCCTTTAGACAGTTTACTTATTTTACCAGTAGTTTTTAAATCCAACCGGTCAATAAGCGAATCTCTCAGAATAGTATTTTTTGTTTTCCTCATTTCACCGATGAATACTAAAAATTGTATACATGTCATATTTTCGAAAAATGTAATTTCACCCGGTAAATATCCAATATTATTATTCAGTTCCTTTGCTCCATTCCGGCAATTAATCCCGTTAATAGTTACTTTACCTTTTGTGGCATTAGAAAATCCAAGCATATTTCTGATAGTTGTTGTTTTTCCAGCCCCGTTTGGTCCCAGATATCCGAATACTTCACCTTTGTTTATCGTGAAAGATAAGTTAAAAACACCTTTGCCATTAGTATATACTTGTGTAAGATTCTCAACATTAATCACAATTTTTTTCCTCTAAAGACAGAAAACTATAACTAAAATTTCTTTATAGTAATTACTATATTATTAATATCAATTAAAAAGCAATGTAAACTTTTCATCTAGTGAATTATTAAAATATGTTAGCCCAAATTTCTTAACTTTTAATTTAACAGTACAATCTAAAATATTTTTTATTCTATTATTGGGAAGATAACGACTGGTTGAGCTGTTTTTCTGTCCCGAAGGGTTGGCGTGTAAATTGCGGAAGCAATTGCATGACCAAGTTTGAATAATTCCAATCATTCCGGATTATGTTTTTTAAAAAAAGACCAGTACTGCAGTGCACTGATTAATATAATTGGACGAATAGTGTAATTCATTGGCAATATAATGCTGATTTTCAACTATTTATATTTATTTTTGTTGACCGGCGGTTAGTAACACTATATATTATAATAACCAACGGTCAGCAAACCCTGGGAGGTAATAATTTGCCCTTGAAACTATATGAAAAAAAGAAAATCTTAGACGCATGCTTCGAAGTCTTTGTCCGTAATGGATATACGAAAACCTCAACAGCAATGTTAGCAGAAACTGCTGGTATATCAAAAGCACTCATTTTCCATCATTTTGAGAGTAAGAAGAAACTCTATGTTTGTGTTTTGGAACGATGCTTTGAGAAAATGGCACCTGAAATACCAAAAGAGTCCCTTACTGAATATAGTAACTTCTTTGAAGCAAAAGAAAAAAGCGGACTTACTAGAATTGAATACTTCAGAAAGAATCCTGACATGAATAAATTTATGTTTGAAGCCTTTTTTTCAACACCCGATGAGTTGAAAATGGAGATTAATAAGTTCAAAGCCTATATTGAAGAAAAGTATGGAACGATGAACGCGGCCAAGGATAAGCAGATGAAGCAGCTGTTTAATGAGATTCCTCTCAGGGAAGGCGTTGACTCTAAAGAGGCTTATGAACTCATTCACGTGGTATCAGAGCACTTCAGAATGAAGCTGGCAGCAGAATTAACAGAAGTAAAGAAATTGGATGATGATGTGTACTGGAAAGATTTTTTAAAAAAGAAAAATACATTTATTGATATGGTACGCTACGGAATCGAAAAGAAGGATGGAAAAATATGAATCCATATATCCATAATCTTAGAGAAAGTACGAAATTTGATATTTCGAGTGTTGGGGGGAAAGGTGCTAACCTTATTGAACTGTCTAAGATCAAAGGGATAAAAGTACCAGAAGGTTTTTGTGTCACTACAGAAGCATACAAAAAAGCATTTGAGAACAATGTTGAACTAAACTTGTTATTGGATCAACTCTCACTTCTAAAAAAAAATGAAAAGGATAAAATTAAGACAATCAGTGATCAAATTCACGGAGTCATAGAGGATACAATAATCCCTCAAGACATCACTAAAGCAGTTACAGCTGAACTTAGAATACATGGAGAGAATCATTCATACGCAGTACGTTCTAGTGCTACAGCAGAAGATCTGCCAACAGCTTCCTTTGCAGGTCAGCACGATACGTACTTAAATATCATAGGAAAAGACTCAATTCTAAAACACATTAGCAAATGTTGGGCTTCCCTATTTACTGAACGTGCAGTAACTTACAGAATACAAAATAACTTTGATCATAGAAAAGTATTTTTAGCTGTAGTCATCCAACGTATGGTTATTCCAAAATCATCAGGCATCATGTTCACTGCCGACCCTGTTACATCGAACCGGAAAGTTATATCCATCGATGCAAGCTATGGGCTTGGTGAAGCTTTAGTATCAGGACTGGTGAATCCGGACATTTACAAGGTACAAGAAAGAGCAATAATAAATAAAAACATTGCCACTAAGAATATAGCTATATATGCACTGGAAGATGGTGGTACAGAAGAACGAAAAATTGAACCAGATCTTATAAATAAGCAGACTCTGACAGATGAACAAATTCTAAGACTGGAACAAATGGGAAGACAAATTGAGACCTATTTCTCTTACCCGCAAGACATTGAATGGTGCCTTCTTGAAAATGAACTATATATCGTTCAGAGTCGTCCTATCACTACTTTGTATCCTGTTCCAGAAATCAATGATAATCGTGTATTTTTATCATCAGGACATATGCAGATGATGACAGATCCGATCAAACCGTTGGGTATGTACTTTTTCAAATCTGTTCTTGGAAGTTCTCCTTCACAAGAAATAGGTGGAAGATTGTATGTTGATATTACTCATGATTTAGCGACTCCACTGGGAAGATTAATAGCTAAGAGTATAATAGGTATGATTGGAGATACTTTGATTACAAACTCTATCACCAAAATTATTAAAGATAAGAAACTAATACGCACACTACCTAAAGGAAAAGATAAAGTTTTCAAACCTGGAAGTACTAGTGGAGTATTATCTATAATGCTTAACGCTTATAAAATATTTAAGAAAAATGATTCTGATATCATTAAAAATCTAATAGCTAATGAAGATAATTCAATAGAAAAAATGAATAAGGAAATTGAAAAACTATCTGGCGATGAAGTCTTTGATTACATTTATAAAGATCATTATAATAGGAGACAGAAACTGACTACGCCTCCTAGTGCAGGAGCTCTTACAGCAGTTTTATTATCAGAAAAATGGTTCAGTAGAAAAATTGAGAAATGGCTAGGAATAAAAAATGCTGCAGATACTTTTCTTATGTCAATACCAAATAGTGTCCCCTCCGAAACTGGATTTGGTCTTTTAGACGTAGCAGATACTATAAGAGACTATCCTGAAATCATTGATTATCTAAATAACCCAAATGATGAAACTTTTTTTGAGGATATTACTAAATTTGATGGCGGAGAAACTGTTTGTAAATCGATTAAGAGTTATTTATCAAAATACGGTATGAGATG
>JAGLNY010000046.1 GCA_023139255.1 Spirochaetales bacterium | reverse complement strand
ATAGCAATTCCAGATTTGAATGTAAAGATATGCGGGTCAAGTGCCGGTCTCTCTGATTTCGGGGATGGAAAAACCCACCAATCAATTGATGATATCGCACTTATGCAGGTGTTGCCGAACATGACAGTTTTAGTCCCTGTTGATGCTGTTGAAACCAGAAAAATGGTCAAATCCATGGTCGAATTACAGGGTCCTGTCTATATCCGTATCAGTAGGGCAGACCTCCCCATAATTACCCCTGATAACGATGAACCGTATTGTGTTGGAAAGATGAGGAGCGTGCGTGCTGGATCTGACTGTACGGTATTTACTTATGGTACCCTGGTTCATGAAGCAGTAAAAGCCGCAGTACGAGCCGGGGAAATGGGAATTTCTGTGGAAATAGTCAACGTAAGTACTATTAAACCCCTTGATGGAGAGGCAGTTAAGAAATTTACTACTGGAAGGAAAAGCATAATTACTGTTGATGAGCACTCGGTTATTGGAGGTTTGGGGAGCGCAATAGCGAGTGTTCTCAGCAACACAAGCAGCTGCCTCCACATGATCGGGATTCAGGATAGTTTCGGGACTTCTGCATCGAATTATGAAGATTTACTGAATGGATATGGTCTATCGGAAGAGCATATCCTGAAAACTGTTGTAGAGAATTGCAGCTGAAAAAAGCTAATGGAGGATGGAAATATGAGAATCGGGTTTATCGGTTTAGGAATAATGGGACGCCCTATGGCACTTAATCTGTGCAAGGCCGGGTATGAACTGGTGGTATTTGATATTAATGAAGCCCCGGTTAAAGAGCTGGCAGAGGCAGGTGCTGTGGTTGGTGCATCATCGAAAGATGTTGCACAAATGTCTGAGATTATTATTACTATGTTACCCAACTCACCCCATGTAAGGGAAGTTGTTACGGGTAAAGATGGAATTCTGGAGGGGATTTCTTCCGGGAAAATTGTTGTGGATATGAGTTCTATTGCACCCCTGGTAAGCCAGGAGATGGCAGTCGTTCTGGCTAAGGTAGGCGCAGATTTTATTGATGCACCTGTAAGCGGCGGCGAACCGAAGGCTATTGACGGCACCCTTGCAATAATGGTCGGGGGTAAACCGGAAGTTTTTAACCGGGTAAAAGATCTACTGGAGATCATGGGCGGGTCTGTAACTCTCGTGGGGGAGGTCGGCAGTGGAAACACCACAAAGCTTGCGAACCAGATTATTGTAGCCCTTAATATTGCTGCCGTATCTGAAGCTATGACACTTGCGACAAAGGCTGGGGTTGATCCGGGAGCTGTGTATCAGGCAATACGCGGCGGGTTGGCAGGGAGTACAGTTCTTGATGCAAAAATGCCGCTTATCCTGAAGGGTGATTTCAAGCCGGGATTTCGTATAGAACTTCATATCAAAGATTTGATGAATGCCCTTGATACAGCGCATGCTATTGGGGCCCCTATTCCTCTGACAAGTTCTGTTATGGAAATTATGCAGGCTCTTAAGGTGAGGGGAAAAGAAAAAGATGACCATGGCGGGTTAATTCAGTTTTATGAACTCCTTGCGGATATAGAAGTGAGAGGTTAAGATCAAATGGAACTGAAAAATAAAATTGCATTGATAACAGGTTCTGCACAGGGAATTGGGCTTGCTATAGCAGAAAAGTTTTGTTCTGAAGGGGCTATCGTTTTTATCTGTGATATAAACGAGGAAGCAGGTGAAAAAGCTATTCGTAAATTGCGGGAAAATGGTGGAATGGCCAACTTCCTCAAGCTCGATGTCAGCAGTGATGTCAACTGGAAATCGGTTATTAGCACGATTCTGGAAACTGAAAAGAGTTTGGATATTTTAGTAAATAATGCCGGGATTAATATTCGGAAAACCATTGAAGAGATAAGTTCTGAAGAATTTGATGCAATGTGCAGGGTTAATATTAAAGGACCATTCCTTGGAATTAAGCATGCATTACCAATTTTTAAAGAGAAGAAAAGTGGTTCAATTATCAATATGTCTTCGATTTGCGGTCTTGTTGGGCATAAATATACTCAAGAGGCTTATTCAACCACCAAAGGGGCGGTAACACTATTAACAAAATCGGTAGCGTCACGCTACGGGCAGTATAATATTCGATGTAATTCGATTCATCCAAGCACAGCAGACACTCCCCTGGTCCAGGATATGCTGAAAGACCCTTTGAAACGCAAAGAACGGCTCGATGAGGTTCCTCTTGGTCGAATTGCAACATTACAGGATATTGCGGAAGCTGCCCTTTATCTTGCTTCTGAGAGAGCCGCATTTCTCAATGGTGTTTCACTACCTGTTGATGGCGGTCTAACAGCGTATTGATGATATTTTATTAACCATTTAAGATGTACAGGCTTATATATAAATCTTCAGGAGGGTAAGTTTTTTGATATCGGTTCCCATCAGGAATATAAAGAGAGAAAAAATTCATGTTCAGGTATATGAACAGATAAAGAACCTCCTTTTAGATGGTTATTGGAAAACCGGGGAAAAAATCCCATCAGAAAATGAGCTCTGCGGCATGACCGGGGTCAGCAGAATGTCCGTCCGGACAGCGGTAAAGTCTCTTATTGCTCAGGGGTTCCTGGTTTCACGGCAGGGAGAGGGGACTTTTGTGGTAAATTTCTCGACTGACTTAAATATGGATGTTCTGGTCCCGATTTTGGGATTGATGGATAAAAATATTCTGGAAGTTTTGGAATACAGAAAAATACTTGAAGTAGGCTTGCTTCCTAAAGTTTTTCAAAATATTACTCAAAACGATAGGGAAGTTCTCAAAAAAAATATTGAGGAACTGGAGAACACTCCTGAAACAGAAATTGAAAAAATAACAGAATTGGATCTCGAATTTCATAGGAACCTGAGCAGCCTTTCCGGTAATTCCCTGGTGATCAGGGTTAGCCAGATTCTCAACAACCTTTTTTGGAAAGCCATGCAGGAGACGGTAATTACCCTGGGAAATCAGACAGGCAGATACTATCATCGAAAGATTCTTGATGCTATTCTATCAAATGACCTGGAATTGACAAAATCAATTCTTGAAGAACATATTCAGGATACAATTGACAGCATACAGCAGTTACAGCATGAAAACTCAAATGATACTGATTACCAGTAAATAGATTTCTCAAAACCAGTGCAGTTAAGTACCAAAGTTTTTAAAATGTATCAGTAATGCATTTGACATATCTGGTATATCAGTTATACTCTAGTTGTGTAATGATATAAATAAGTTGATTAGGAGATTATATGCTATACGGTAATACTGTTCGCAAGAAGCTGGCTGAAGGTGGAATAAGTGTAGGTACCTGGATTCAGATACCCCACCCGGCAGTGGCTGAAATTCTATCTGAATGCGGTTTTGAATGGATCGCTGCTGACTGTGAACATACAGAAATTACAATTGAAGGTGTTGTGTCATTGGCAAGGGCTATGTATGGGAGAAATTCACTGCCAATGGTACGGGTCAGGGAGAATGATACACTTGCTATCCGGCAAGTTCTTGATGCAGGGGCTAAAGGTGTTTTTGTACCCCTGGTAAATACAGCGGAAGAGGCCCGGCAGGCTGTAGCAGCCACCAGGTATCCCCCGGAAGGGATTCGCGGGTTTGCATACTACAGGGCGAATGATTATGGCCTGAATTTTCAGGATTATGCAGAGACTGCTAATGAAGAAACCCTGGTAGTTGTAATGATTGAAACCCGGCAGGCTGTGGAGAATGTGGAGGAGATTGTCGCGGTTCCAGGTGTGGACGGAGTTCTGATTGGTCCTTATGATTTAAGCGGATCCTTTGGTATTCCCGGTCAGGTTGAAAGCCCTGTTATGCGGGATGCGGGGAAGAGAATTGTTA
>JAGLNY010000045.1 GCA_023139255.1 Spirochaetales bacterium | reverse complement strand
AAAATCCAGAATGCCATATCTGATGGTTTCAGACTTATTGCACTTGGTATGGACAATGTTTTTATGATGAACCAGGCACGGAACAATCTGGAAATCGCTGAATCAATTATAGGAAAAATTGGATGAAAATCGTAACAACAACATCAAGTTTCAGCATTAATGATTTTCCGACTAACCTGGAGGTGGTAAAGAATCCTTTAGGGAGAAGGCTTTCTGAAGATGAGGTTTTAGAATTTCTTATAAAAGAGCAACCTGTTGGGATGGTAGCAGGAGTAGAACCGCTAACCGGAAAGGTACTTGAGAAAGCTGCTTTTCTAAAAGTTATCTCACGTTGTGGGGTTGGCCTGGATTCAGTGGATCTAGCCGCGGCTGAAGAGCTGGGAATAAAGGTCTATAATACCCCTTTGGCGCCGGTGACCTCAGTATCGGAAATGGCGCTTTCTCTGACATTAAGTTTTCTCAAGAGAATACCTCAGGTAGACAGTTATATGAAACAGGGACAGTGGAAAAAGATGAAGGGAAACCTTCTGGAAGGAAAGACTGTGGGGATTTTAGGGTGCGGGCGTATCGGTACACAAACAGCACGTCTTTTTCAGGCTTTTGGCTGTCTGGTATTAGGGTTTGATCCCTATATTAATGCTCATCCTGTCTGCCGGATGGTGGACATGGAACAGATTTTAACGGAATCTGATATCCTGTCTCTTCATCTACCGGTAACAGAAGAAACAAAGGGATTTATCAATGCCCGGGTTTTTGAACAGATGAAACCATCTGCTATCCTGATTAATACTGCAAGAGGTGCCCTGGTTGATGAAACTGATCTGTTTAATGCATTAAAAGAGGGACAGATTGCGGGAGCCGCCCTTGATGTGTATTGCGAAGAACCGTATGCAGGCTCCCTGACTGACAGCAGTATTACGGATCGAATTATTCTGACTCCTCATCTTGCTTCCAGTGCTGTTGAAGGAAGACAACGTATGGAAGCAGAAGCTCTTGAGAATCTATTAACTGGTCTGAGAGAAGCTGATATTCTTTAAAAGTGAAGAATTGATTATGAAAAACATAATCTTGAGGGGTGTTAAATGCGAAGTGATGTTGATGCCCTGTTGAACAGGTCATATGAAAAAATTCCCTCAAAAGAGACCCTGAACAATCGGGCCATTATAGAATTTGCCTCAGGGCTTGATGTATACCATGAAACCAGGAAAGCTTATTTTAGAGCTTATGAGGCTTTAGGTATAGATCTTATTAATCGTGTTCCACTCCAAAATGCTCCCCAGCCTTTGGGTCCGGGGGAAACTAGCCAAAAAGGTAATTATACCAAGTCCTGTTTAGGGGTTTATGACACAGTTACCCTTGCGCAGTATCCGTTTAGAAATGTGGACGATTTTCTGGTATTAGAGAAAGAATGGGAGTTTGAGTATGATACATTAATAACTCCGGTTCCCCATACTTTAAGCAAAGAGGATATTTTGAATCGTGAGCAAGCTGTTGGCCGACTCGGCTATTATTATTACCAGCTCTATACAACACTATTTATGTGGGGAGTAGAGGTTTTGGGATGGGAAGTTTATATGATGGCCGCTGCTTTAAATCCCGAAAAACTTGACCGGATTTTTCTACAACCCGCGTTTGAAAAAAGTAAAAAAATGATAGAACAACTCTGTCTCACCAACTGTCCATTTGTATTTCTACATGATGACCTGGCAGATTCCCGGGGTCCTATATTCCAGCCTGAATGGTATGACCAGTATATTTTCCCCCGTTATATTGAACTTTTCAGCTTAATACGAGAATCGGGTAAAAAAATTATTTTTGTTGCAGACGGGAATATGGAACCTTTTTTTCCCAGGTTGCTTGAACTTGATGTTGATGGTGTTATGTTTGAAAATCCGGCCAGTAATTTTGATGTTATTCTGGAAGCCTTTAGTGATAAGATTATTATTGGCGGAGTGGAAACCAATATGCTTACTCTAGGGACACCGGGGGAGATAAAAAACCATATATATGAGGTTCGTGATAAAACAGGGGATTGTCCCGGGTTTGTTATTTCTTCTCCCGGCGGGCTTCATGGTAATATACCCATTAAGAATGCTGCAGCTTATTTTGATGCCCGGGCAGATATTGGGGCTACCCCGAAAGACTGGAAAACAAGGTTTTCCTCAGAATAATGAGGGATCGTACTGGTTTTGACAGAAATGGATGTTTTAAGGAGTAATAATGACATCAAAAGAAAAGTTTAAACGAGTCTGTGATTTTAAGGGAACAGATGATATTCCTATAGACTATCAAGCGCATAAAGACACAGATAAGCGATTACGGGAACACTTGGGCTGTCAGACAGAACAGGAGTTGCTGGACAGATTGGGAAGCGATTTTTTCTATCTGCCCTGCCGTGACATATCCCAGAAAGAAGGATTCCT
The DNA here is from genome assembly GCA_023139255.1 of Spirochaetales bacterium. Taxonomy (GTDB): domain Bacteria; phylum Spirochaetota; class Spirochaetia; order JABMQR01; family JABMQR01; genus JABMQR01. The sequence goes on along the minus strand of JAGLNY010000045.1, from coordinate 2,337 downwards.
GAAATATTATAAAGGATCTTCCCTTGAACTTACAGAAACCGAGAGAACCTGTGCTTTGGGCATACGCTGGCATCGTGGTGTCTATGATACAAAGTTTTCAGTTGATGAAGCCATCAGGGGACCTCTGGAAAATGTACAGACAGAAAAAGAGATTCTGGAACATCCCTGGCCCAAACCAACAGATTTTGACTTTTCTCTTCTTCAGGAAGAGTGTGAAAAAAACAGTAAGCGTGTTTTGATTGGCGGGCTATGGACCGGTATTATGGGAGATTCCTACCGTTTGTATGGATTCCAGAATTTTTTAACTGATATTGCGTTAAATCCTGAAATTATAAAAACCCTGATAAACAAATTGACAGATGTGTATCTGGAATTAAACGAAGCTCTTTTCAGTGAGCTAAAAGGAAAACTGGACATCTGGTTTTTTGGAAATGATTTTGGCAGTCAGCAGGGGCTTCTGTTCAGCCGGGATATGTTCCGGGAATTCTTTTATGAAAATATTCGTAAACTAACCAACCTTGCCCATTCCTATAATCTGAAAGTAATGATGCATTCCTGCGGGGCAATTAGCGAAATTATACCAGACCTTATAATGGCCGGGGTTGATATACTGGATCCCGTTCAGGTTACTGCCAAGGGGATGCAGCCCGAAGAGCTTGAACATTTATACGGAGGGAAAATTGTGTTTCATGGCGGTATTGATACACAGAAGGTACTTCCCTCAGCAACACCTGAAGAAGTCAAAATACATGCAGAACAGGTAAAATCTGTGATGAGCCGCAGCGGGGGATATATATATTCACCAAGCCAGATTCTCGGACCGGACATTCCGGTAGAAAACATTCTTGCAATGTATGGAGTTGGTTAGAATGATAGATCAGTTTTAATCTATTGAACAGCGGATAGAATTATTTAAACAGTTTTACCGGAAGGAAAACGACAGACATCTATTGGGTTTCAATAAGGGCACTGATTACCCTGGTGAATTCGGCTGAGAAGGCGGGACAAATATGGAATACCTATATTGATACCAAGGAGGAATAATGCAGTTTACTACAAAAGATGCAAAAAATTGTCGTTATGATTGTGTGAGTTTGGGAGAAATAATGCTTCGTCTTGATCCCGGAGAGGGGAGGATTAAGAGTGCCCGGCAGTTCAACGTTTGGGAAGGGGGCGGTGAATATAATGTTGCCAGGGGATTGAAGCGTTGCTTTGGTCTTTCCACAGCTGTGGCAACTGCTTTCGCGGATAATGAAATCGGGAAGCTGCTGGAAGATTTTGTTCTTCAGGGCGGGGTTGATACTTCCCTGATTCAATGGCATGAGTTTGACGGATCGGGGGTAACAGTAAGGAATGGCCTGAATTTTACCGAGAGAGGTTTCGGGATTCGGGGTGCCCTCGGCACGGTTGACAGGGGTCACACAGCTGCTTCCAGGATAAAACCCGGTGATATTGACTGGGAAAATCTTTTCGGCAGGCAGGGAGTTCGCTGGTTTCATACCGGGGGTATTTATGCCGCCTTATCTGAAACCACCCCGGAAGTTGTCCTGCAGGCAGTGAAGATTGCCAAAAAATATGGGACTATTGTGTCTTATGACCTTAATTACCGTCCTTCCCTCTGGAAAAGCCGGGGCGGGTTGAAAGCCTGCCGTGAAGTAAACCGGGGGATTGCCCCGTATGTGGATGTAATGATCGGTAACGAAGAAGATTTTACTGCCTGCCTGGGGTTTGAGATTGCGGGCAACGAAGAGAGCTTAAAGAAACTGAATATAGAAGGTTACAGGCAGATGATAAACGATGCAGTTGATACCTATCCCAATTTTAAAGTTATTGCTACGACGCTCAGGACAGTAAAATCTGCCACAGTGAACAGCTGGGGAGCCCTCTGTTGGATGGACGGCAAAATATATGAGACAACAATGAGAAATGATATGGAAATAATGGATCGTGTCGGCGGCGGGGATAGTTTTGCATCCGGCCTGATTTACGGGTTGATGGAACTGGGAGATCCTGCTCTGGCTGTAGAATACGGGGCAGCTCACGGAGCCCTGGCAATGACAACCCCGGGAGATACAAGTATGGCTTCCCTTTCAGAAGTTACCCATCTGGTAGAGGGCGGCAGCGCCCGGGTTGTACGGTAAGAATTTTGATTTTAAGTAAATATTGAATCAGTTGGAGTTACCGAACATTCTCAATTATTGTTCTTCTCATACATCCGCATATACACAACCGGGAACTTAAGAAAGCTTTAAATCTTATATTGAAAGCTCATATAAAAGAAAGTATATTTAAAACACTGTTTCTTGATGTTAGATTGATGCAATCTGATATGGGAGA
>JAGLNY010000044.1 GCA_023139255.1 Spirochaetales bacterium | reverse complement strand
TTGTTAATCAAGGTAAAAGCCCCGCAGGCAGCACGGGCGAATGTAGTGGAAGTAGCCGATATTTTCAAGGCAAAAATTGTGGATGTCACTCCTGACTCCATAACCATGCAGATAACAGGGGACCAGGATAAAAACTCCGCTTTTGTACAGCTGCTTGAACCGCATGGGATTCTTGAGATTGTTCGGACAGGGCTAACCGCAATAGGAAGAGGATCGGAAACACTTAATGAGGAAATGCTTCAATCTTCCTACTGAAAATTCCTTTTTAAGTTTTTTGAAAAGATTGAGTAATTGCTTATAAGATAAGCATATATTGTTTCATCAAAAAACTTACTAATAGGCCGATCTTTCAAAATTAGGAATTTTGAAAGATCTTCAAGTAAACGAATTATGTACTGTATTCTTGAGTTCCCTGAAAAAAGGGAACTCACAAAATGAATGCCACCAAATATCGGCACTTCGTACTATCTATTACACTATATATAGTATATGTTTTTGTTCGGTATTGGTTTTTTCAGTGCATTCATTCTTTTTAAGAATAAGATGCTTTGCGTCTTATTCCAAGGAGCATGAAAATGGGAAAAACTTATTTAGAAAGCGACACAAATCTACATCTTCTCGATGGGAAAACAGTAGCAATAATTGGGTATGGGAACCAGGGACATGCACATGCGTTAAATCTCCATGAATCCGGGGTTGATGTAATTGTCGGTTTGTACAATGGGAGCAAATCCTGGAAGAAAGCTGAGAAGGCTGGACTGAAGGTTCTTGTTGCAGCGGAGGCAGCTGCCGCGGCTGACGTTATTATGATCCTGATCAATGATGAAAAGCAGGCTGCATTGTATGAGGAGAGCATTAAACTAAATTTGACAGCAGGAAATTATCTTGCTTTTGCCCATGGGTTTAATATCCATTTTGGACAAATTACCCCTCCGGATGATATTAATGTTATCCTTATGGCTCCCAAAGGAATCGGGGTAACAGTAAGAAGCCAGTTTAAGGCGGGGAAAGGAGTACCCTGTCTACTAGCTGTTCATCAGGATCCTTCGGGGGATTCGGAAAGTATTGCACTCGCATACATTGCAGGAATCGGTGGAGCCCGGGCAGGTATTATTGAGACAACATTTAAGGAAGAGACAGAAACCGATCTTTTCGGGGAACAGACAGTTCTTTGCGGCGGTGTTTCTGAGTTGATAAAGGCTGGTTTTGATACGCTGGTAGAAGCCGGGTATAACCCTGAAATAGCATATTTTGAGTGCTGTCATGAACTGAAGCTGACCGTTGATTTAATCTATCAGGGCGGGCTGGAATCTATGCGCTCCTCTATCAGTGACACGGCAGAATACGGGGATTATATGACCGGCCGCAAAATTATCACAAAAGAGACACGCAAAGAGATGAAAAATGTTCTCACAGAGATCCAGGACGGTACTTTTGCGCGGAACTGGATGCTTGAGAACCAGATTAACAGACCTTTTTACAATGCCAGGAAACGTATGGAACAGGATCATCTTATGACTGAGACCGGTAAAAAAATGCGTTCATTCATGAACTGGCCGAAAAAATAGCATTCCATCAGATGATGGGGAGGAGAACATTATGGCGAATCAAATACAAATTTTTGACACAACCTTACGGGATGGCGAACAGGCTCCCGGATACAGCATGAACCTGGAGGAAAAAGTCCGGCTTGCACGCCAGCTTGAGATCCTAAAAGTTAATGTTATAGAAGCAGGGTTTGCCATTGCTTCACCCGGCGATTCAGCTGCTATTGAGGCTGTATCTGATCTCATTAAAGAGTGCACTGTCGCAAGTTTGTCACGATCGCTGAAAAAAGATATTGATGCATCGTGGAAGGCTTTGAGGAGTGCAGTGAAGCCGAGAATCCATACATTTATCGCCACCTCGGATATTCATATGGAGTATAAACTGAAAATGCAGCCTGAGGATGTTCTGCAGCAGGCTGCCTCTATGGTGGCATATGCAAGGAACCTTTGCCCTGAGGTGGAATTTTCAGCAGAAGATGCATCCAGAAGCAGCCAGGAGTTTCTTTACAGAATATTTGAGGCGGTAATAGATGCCGGTGCCCGGATTATAAACATACCTGATACCGTTGGGTATACAACCCCAAAGGAATTCGGTGCTTTGATACGGGGAATTCGGAATAATGTTCCCAATATCGATAAAGCAGTAATCTCCGTTCACTGTCACAATGATCTCGGGCTTGCTGTGGCAAACACTCTCGAAGCAGTTCGTGAGGGAGCTGTACAGCTTGAATGTACCGTAAACGGGATTGGTGAGAGAGCGGGCAACGCCGCGCTTGAGGAGCTGATTATGTCCCTGAAAACAAGACGTGATCAGTATAATGTCGATTTCTCCATAGATACGACCCGGATCCATAAAACCAGCAGGTTGCTCTCAACTATAACCGGTGTTTTGGTACAGCCCAACAAAGCAATTGTAGGAGCCAATGCTTTTGCCCATGAAGCAGGTATTCACCAGCATGGTATGATGGCACATGCTTCAACCTATGAAATCATGACGCCGGAATCTATCGGTCTCCATCGAAATACCATGGTTCTTGGAAAGCATTCAGGTCGGCATGCATTTGTGGAAAGGATGAAAGAGCTTGGGTATACCACAGAAAAATCGGTAATGGATGAGGTCTTTGCCCAGTTCAAGGATCTTGCAGACAGGAAAAAAACTGTTACCGACCGTGACCTTGAGGCGCTCATGGATACACGAAGTACCCTGATGATCCCAACCTACATTTTGAATCAATATGTCGTTAACTCCGGGAATACCATTACCGCAACAGCAGCAGTTATACTGACTAAAGATAAAAAGAATTATGAGGACGTCTCAACGGGGGATGGTCCGGTAGATGCTGCATTTAATGCAATTGAGCGAATTACGGGAATCTCATTTACCCTGGAAGAGTATGTGATTCATGCGGTTACTGAGGGAAAGGATGCCCAAGGGGAAGTCTCGGTACGGGTGAGCCGTGACGGAAAAACTTATAAAGGACGTGGTGTAAGTACCGATGTTATCGGTGCGAGTATTAAAGCCTACCTTTTTGCAGTAAATAACATGATACATGAGGAAAAATATGAAACAGAACATTGAGATTTTTGACTCGACCCTGCGTGACGGGGCACAGGCTGAAGGCATATCGTTCTCAGTGCATGATAAGTTGAATATATTGCAGGCGCTTGATGAAATGGGTGTTTCCTATGTTGAGGCAGGGAATCCCGGCTCAAACCCGAAAGACCTGGAATTTTTTCACATGGCAGTGGGAATGGAACTGAAGCATACAAAGCTCGCCGCTTTCGGGAGTACAAGGCGTTGGGGTATTACTGCAGAGGAAGATAAAAATGTACAGTCTCTACTGAAAGCAGAGACCCCTGTGGTGGTTATTTTTGGGAAATCATGGGATTTTCATGTTACGGATATTATCAGGACGAGCCTTAATGAAAATCTGGCCATGATACGGGATACTATAGCCTTCTTTCAGGAACGCGGGAAAAAGGTGATATTTGATGCCGAGCATTTTTATGATGGATACAAAGCAAACCCGGAATATGCCTTGAAGTCGCTTGAGGCAGGGCTGGAAGGCGGAGCTGAATGCCTTGTGCTTTGTGATACAAACGGCGGTGTATTGCCGTTTGAGATCTATACTATTACCAAGGATGTTATCAGTAAATTCCCGGACACGAAAATCGGTATTCATACACATAATGACTCAGGAATGGCCGAGGCAAATTCACTTATGGCAGTTGAGGCCGGGGCGTCACATGTCCAGGGTACTTTAGTGGGATTTGGGGAAAGATGCGGGAATGCAAATCTCTCTGTTCTTATCCCAACTCTGCAGCTGAAAAAAGGGTATTCCTGTATCTCTGATGAATCATTGCGTCGTTTAACTCATGAGGCAAGAAAAATTGCCGAAATTGCAAACATCTCAATACCCCATGGAATGCCGTATGTCGGGAAAAGTGCATTTACCCACAAAGGGGGAATGCATATTGACGGTGTCTCAAAAAACTCCGCCTCTTTTGAGCATGTGGATCCTTCCGTTGTCGGGAATGAACGCAGGATGCTTATGTCGGAGGTTGCGGGACGCAGTATGGTGCTTAAGAGGATACATAAAATTTCCCCTGAATTGACGAAGGAATCCCCTGAAACAAAAGCAATCCTGGCCCGACTGAAAGAGTTGGAGATGGAAGGGTATCAGTTTGAGGGAGCTGATAGTTCGTTTGATTTGATAATCAGCAAACATCTGGGGAAATATACACCGTTTTTTAAACTTGACCATTTTAAGGTTATCGGCGAGCAGCCCCCCGTTGAAGAGGGACTGAGCAGCATGGCAATGATTAAAATCATGGTCAGCGGAAAGGTTGAGATAGCAGCTGCACAGGGTGATGGGCCGGTTAACGCTCTCGACAAAGCACTGAGAAAAGCCCTTGAGGTGTTTTATCCGGTTTTAAAAGATGTCTACCTGACTGATTACAAAGTAAGAGTACTGGATCAGAAGGAAGCCAGTGCAGCACGTGTCCGTGTGTTAATGGAATCAACAGATGGTGAGGATTCATGGACAACGGTAGGTGTCTCAACGGATATTATTGACGCAAGCTGGATAGCGCTTGTGGATTCAATTGAGTATAAATTATTGAAAGATGCAGAAAACCTGCATGATCCGGAGCCAATTTCCTTATAATGAACCAAATCTTCGACTTGGTTTTTTTGAATTATGAAATTGGCTCAGCAGTAAGCAATTTAAGGAGAATTACATGGGCATGACTATGACACAGAAGGTTCTTGCAGCACATGCTGGACTCGATTCTGTCCGGGCCGGGCAACTAATCCTGGCCAATCTGGATCTCGTACTGGGGAATGATGTTACTACTCCTGTAGCCGTTACGGAATTCGGGAAAATCGGGGTTGATGAGGTCTTTGACAAGACTAAAATTGCCATCGTCCCGGATCACTTTACACCGAATAAGGATATTATGGCTGCTGAACAGTGTAAATATATCAGGGAATTTGCGCACGAAAAAGAGATCGAAAATTATTTTGAAATTGGTGAGATGGGTATTGAGCATGTGCTTCTGCCGGAGAAGGGATTGGTTACTGCCGGGAACCTGGTTATTGGCGCAGATTCACATACTTGCACCTACGGGGCTCTCGGGGCATTTTCCACAGGAGTAGGGAGTACCGATATGGCGGCCGGTATGGCAACTGGCAAAGCCTGGTTTAAGGTGCCCTCTGCTATAAAATTCAATCTTGTCGGCACACCGGGAAAATGGATTGGCGGGAAAGATGTTATCCTTCATATTATCGGTATGATCGGGGTTGATGGCGCCCTGTACCGCTCAATGGAGTTTGTTGGTGACGGCTTGAAAAACCTCTCAATGGAC
>JAGLNY010000436.1 GCA_023139255.1 Spirochaetales bacterium | reverse complement strand
CTATGAGTCACAGCGAGTGAACGGCAGCCGAATTCATCTACCGCTTAAAACCGGTCCATCGTCTTTACTGACCTTGCAGAATGATGGTATTTTGTAAAACACCATGATAGAAAATTATATAAAAATTGACATTAGCGCCGATTCACCAAAATCAAGGATTAACCCCAATCTTTTCGGACTGCATCTCGAGCATATCTGGAATTGCGTTTATCCGTCTGTCTGGGTTGGTACGGATTCAAATGTTCCTAATATTCATGGTGTACGAAAAGATGTAATCAATTATCTTTCAGAACTCCACCCTACGATCTGCAAATATCCGGGAGGATATTTTTCAGATTTTTATGACTGGCGCGATGGTATCGGCCCGCATAATAAACGGCATGCCCGTGTGTCTCCCACACAGCCGGGAAAAATTGAACCCAACCAGTTCGGGACTGCAGAGTTTATAGGCTTTTGCCGCAGTATTGGTGCTGAACCTTTTCTTTCAGTTAATACTACAAGTATTGAGCCAAGCATTGCAGCTGCATGGGTTGAATACTGTAATGGAACGAAAAACACTTACTGGGCAAAAATGAGAAGAGAGCATGGGTTTGATGAACCTTTTAATGTGACCTACTGGGCAATAGGCAACGAACCCTACTGGCTGCATTCCCCGGAGGAATATGCAAACAGGTACCACCGATGGGTTCACTGGATGTACAATACCGACCCATCAATAACTGTAGTTGCAGGAGGGGTTGAGCCTGAACAATGTATAAGTGAACCGTGGAATACTAACGGTAAGTGGGGCGAAACGTTTTTGGGGAAAACACATTCAGCCAGCGGCTTTTTCCCTGCATCATGGCATGCTTCCCAAAAAGAACGAAGTGTCCTTTATTCTTTTCATCCCTATTTCCATACCAATATGGATTGTACGGAAAAAGAGTATTGCACGGCATTTTCCGAACTTAAAGAACGTTTGCCTGATTCGATAAAAAAAGCAGTCCATTTGCTTGATATACACAAGGGAGAAAATCCAAGACCCGGACTCTGTTTTGATGAATACGGCCTTCTTCAGTCCGGAATAAAAATGGAGGGTAATATGACCCAGAAAGCTCCTTTCTGGGCCGCATTATGGCTTGCTGCCTTTTTCCACATCTGCTTTGAGCATTCTGAATATGTTTCTATGGCCACTCTTCCGGGAACCATAAATATGGAACATGAACTTCTGCTTCTGGAAGGGGAAGAGCTTATAAAAACTCCCAGCTATTATCTGTTTAAACTCTTCAGAAATCATGGAAACTCTGATTTTCTTGAATGTAAAACAAGCAATCTTTCCAACTACGGTCCGGATAATGCGTCACCACTATTATGTACCGCAAGCATAAAGCCGAATAAACAAACCATGACTGTTTCTGTAATTAACCCTGGCCTTTCATCTGCTGTCAAAGCACAGATTACTATTACCGGTACGCAGATTAAGAACGCAACAGCACAGCAATTATATTCGTCTGATATTCACGCAAGTAACAGTCCTTCTGATAACGATAATATTATACCGGTTACTATTCCGGTTAAAATAGAAGAAGGCATTATAGAACATACGTTTCCGAAACATTCTGTAACAGTTTTTAATGTAACAACTACCCCTTAAAATTGGATCAAGAGTCAATGCGTACCAGCCGCATACGTTGCGGTTCTATCTTCAGTTTAAGTTTGTCCTTGTCCAGTACCAGGTTTTTGAGGGAAAGAGCGTCAATCGCCCGTGTTCCTGGCAGATGTGTTACAAGCAGATCACTTAAGTCCACCTCTACACTAACTATACTGCTATCAAGGTTCGATATAACAAACAACCATTTCCCGCCATTCCTGTAAAAACTTACCATTATACCCAACGGCTTGATTTTAATTAGATTTTCATTCTTCCAGTAGGGAAACCACTGTGCTTCTTTGATACCAAAATCGTCGAGAGCTTTCCATATCCCGGATATCTTTTCCAAAGAGTCATCTCCAAGCAAGGGACGGACCAGGACATTGTGCTGCATAACGAATGCCAACGCTTGTTCAAATGTAAAGGGGCGTTTGTCATATACTAGGAATTCGGCCGGAACCCCCCATTGCCTGCCC
>JAGLNY010000435.1 GCA_023139255.1 Spirochaetales bacterium | reverse complement strand
CCCACACTCCCCGCAGGATCGTACCGTCAGAAAATGCCGTCTCCGCTTGACCTGTACATCCGTTCATACAGCTTTTAAACAAGTCAGCACTGATCTGTTGCCATGACATCCCGCCGTCAAAAGTTTGCAGGTGGACATTGGCAAGTTCAAGGCCTGTCATATCGTAGGATTCGCCCACTCCGCTAGTCTCGAACGTGGTGACAGGGGGCCAGCTCAATCGCTTTCTGATTTCAGCGGGCGCCTTCGACCTTCCTTCCAACGGTCCCGTCGCCTGTGTGAAGCATGTTATTGCACTTCCGTCCGGCATACTCCAGATACCCACCCAACATGTATATCCTGGAGTTTGTGGTGAATGATAAATCGTCCGCTTCTCAAACTCCTCAATACGGAAATTCTCACTACTTATTTCCATACATTCATCCTTTTGTATAAGTGAATTCCGGGTAATTTTGCATCACCCATTTTCGTAGTTCCAGGACTGTTTCATCACTCCACGCCATGTATGGCGGGCGGCACCTCTGATGTCCCAGCAAAAAGCCTAAAGCGACAGCCATTCCTTTGTCACCAACAGGATCAACTAAGCTTTCATCTCTTTTCTCTATAAAAACTTCCATATCTGATAGAAATTGTGATGTCCGTTGCTGCATTATTACTGCATCATCCCATTGACCGGCGTCTGCTTTTGTAAACATATCAAGTATGTAATCCGGATTCGTAAATATGAGAGAACTGTAACATCCGCGTGCACCAAGCTGCATAGCCGAAACCAGCATATTCTCTCCTACAAAATATGAAAGATTGGGTGTCTTAAGCATAGCGTCCTGTAGTTGGCCAAAGTAACTGCCTGCGAATGTGTACTTTACTCCTATAAGATTCGGGGCAACATCTAAAATCCGTAAATAATCTTCTCCTGTCAGAAAACGTTTTGCTCTAGGTATATTATAATGAACCAACGGCATATCCGGGCAGGCATTATACAAATCTCTAAAAAATTGCAGCAGATCTCTATCATTAAGCTCCATCCAATAAGGAATATTTACTTGCACTGCACTGACTTCTTTTTTTTCAGCAGCGTACTCTAACATTTTTATTGTTTTAGCTGTATTATCAGAACAACAGCCAATCTGAAGCGGCATATCAACCTTTCCGCATATTTCGGTCTCAATGTTAACCATCCGTTGAAATTCATCAAAATCTATTGCATAGAATTCTCCCGTACTGCCGGTCGTATATACACCATGTATTTTTTCTTGAACAGCTCTTTCGATGTTTTTTGCATAAGTCTCCTCATCGAACCGATAATTCTCGTCCCAGGGCATTGTTACACCGGCCCAGATTCCCCGTAATGTTTCTGCTGTTAGTCTGCTCATTGTAATCTCCTTTTTAAAGTCAATAGTGAACCCTCAGGCACACTTTCTGTTTTTATTCCGACAATGTCGTATTATGTCGTTAGGGCAATTTCTCTAAAGCCCAAGAAGTTTTGCCGCATTGTCATATAATATTTGCTGCTTTTCTGTATAACTGATTTCTGCGTTATCAATTCTGGCCCGCTGCATCGGCGCAAAATAGAGGGGTGAGTCGGTGCCATAGAGTATCCGATCCGATCCGATTTCTTTTACTGCCCATTCAATTATTCCCGAAGTAAGACTCAAAGAGCTTGAAGTGTCTACAAATATATTGCCATGTTTCCCTGCCTGTATGGCACGAACTTGATGGCTTGGGTCTTCGTCAAATCCATATCCCAGATGAGCGAGAATGAGAGTAACCTGGGGAAAATCGTTCGTGAATTGCACAAAATCTTCCGGCATGCTGTTCCTCTCGCCGCTGTGAGTGAGAACAATAGTATGATGTG
>JAGLNY010000434.1 GCA_023139255.1 Spirochaetales bacterium | reverse complement strand
CTCAAATTCTTCAACACTATCAACCCGGTATAGATCCATATGAATCATCGGGTATTTCCCGCTATATTCCTGGATAATCGTGTATGTTGGACTTGTTATGGGATCCTCTATACCCAGTGCCAGTGCAATCCCTTTTGCGATAACCGTTTTCCCTGATCCTAAAGAACCGCGTATTGATACAATTGTGCCGGCGGTGCATTTATTTCCTATTTTTTTCCCTAAATTAAGAGTTTGGTCAGCTGTTGCAGTTGAAATCATCACAGAGGGCTGCATGGAATTTATGCCTTTCCAGTGATCATCTTAATATACTGTGCAGCTACATTATCCTCCGGGTTGAACTCTAACGCTGTCTGAAAGTAGCGAAGAGCTTCACTTTTACTTCCCTTTTTAAGATTCATTACACCAAAATTTGAAATGATTTTGATGTTTCCGGGTTCAATGGACAATGCTTTTTTCAAATGGTTTTCAGCATCATTAAAATTTCCCGTTTCCATACAGCAAATAGCCAGTTCGTTATAGACATCAACATTGTTCTTTTCATAAATAAGGCATTTTTCTAAAGATGATTTACCATTGCTGTAATCGCTAATTCTTCTCAATGCCCAACCCTTCAGGAACCATGCATTCCAGACTGTAGGATTTCTTTGAAGAAATTCTTCTACTATCGTAATTGCCTCAGATTCTTTTCCGAGTTGTATAAGGTCAAATGCTTCAGCAAAGAGTTGGTCATCATTATCCTGAACATTCAAATGATCAATTATTTCATTTACCTGGGGGCTTCGATCGTCAGTTGGAGCTAAATTAATAAATTGTATGAAGTGTTCCAGCGTTTTTGCAGAATTATGATTTTTGAGGAAGAAGTACCCTGTATAAAAATGCAGGTCTGCTGAATCAGGATGCCGCTGAATACCCTCCATATAAACTGAAAAAGTTTTTCCAATATACTCTTCTTCAAGAGGGCTCCCGGTTTTTTCAAATAGTGCTGCTTGTTCTTCATATGCAAAGGCAAGGTTAAGATATGTTATCGGTAATTCCGGGGCCAAATGATTTAAAGCAAGGAAAATTTCTTCTGCCAGATCATAATCTTTTGATTCAGCTTTAATAATTCCAGTTTTTGTGAGTTCTTCTACAAGATCGGGTTGAACGGCATAAATGAAATCCCGATAGTAGTTGATTTCCTCATGATCAGGATTGTAAGCAAATATTTTCAACATGGCTGAAACAATCATTTCCCATGTAAGATCCTTGATATCCCATTCAGATTGCTCTTCTGGTATCTCAATAGGGATAAGGTGTTTACTGTTTATGATAAAACCCTGAATATCCCGTTCAGTTCCGTCCGGTAAAGAAATATAGATAATATTTTTCAGAGGATCCTGATTATTTGATGTACTTTCAATTTCCATATAGAACCTGCAACTGCCTTATTATAGAAAAAAACCCGCAGTGCCGCTCGAAAATAAATCTCTTGAACTTCGTGATTCAAGTGGGTCTTCTATTTACAGCATCGTGTTCCAAGCAAGTTGGAGCAATTCAACAGTAAAAAATTGAAGTCCCTTTTAATAAGGTTGACCCAAGAGACTTGTGTTTCTCCCGTACACTGCAGGAATAATTTATGCCAATTTACTCATGCAAAAACATTTTCCTGCAAGAGCTGATTGAAAATATATAATTTTCAGTCAATTTGGTCGCTAATTAACTTTATTAATTCGGATGTAAGCTGTTCAGCTTTTTCAGATTCGATCAAATCCACTTGTTTAATCTTATTTAGCTCTTGGCTTGTTTTCATAAGTTCATCTGCCAGGATGATATTAAGCAAAATACTTAGGACAGTTGAATCAGTTACCAGAGAAGATTTTTTTAGTTTTTCTGCTTTATCCTCTATGAACTTAATTTTCTGGGCAAATTCTTCTGGAGTTGCATCTGTTTTAATGGATAGCTTTCTTCCCAGAATAGTAACTTTTAAAATATGCTCATCCATACCGGGCTCTCCCGGTGCTAGAATTAATAGATGGGGATATCTTCTTCCGGTCCAAGATTTATGATTATATCGTCAATAGGGTCATCTTCGGGAAGTTCAATATCCTCAATTTTAGCACCTTCTTGTGAGATAAACGTATCAGCTTCTTCGTATTCGGCATTAGTAACAAATGTTGGTTGATCAACACTTGTTACCTCTTCGCCAACTTCATTAAGGTTATCTAATGCATTTGTAATACTTTCTTCAATAAGCTTTGTGTCATTGCCAAGACTTTTGGCAAAATCTTTCAGCTCATCATTATGCATTTTTAACATTTCAAGTTCTTCGCTTAATGATGCATTTTCATCACGTAGTTTCTGGATAAGTGTAACAGCTTTCTTAATTCTATCTTCCAACAGCTGAACCTTATCTAACGTCAACATGTTATACCTCTAAAGCTTTTTTTGCCTGACCAATAATTGCTGAGAAGGCAATCTTGTCTTCAATAGCCATATTCGATAAAGCTTTTCTGTTTATTTCAATATTTGATTTCTTTAAACCATACATGAACTGTGAGTAGTTCAAGCCTTCAGACTGAACTGCCGCGGAGATTCTGGTTATCCATAATCGGCGAAAATCTCTCTTTTTTCTCTTTCTATCACGATAAGCATATTGACCGGCTTTAGTTACAGCATCTTTTGCTGTACGGAAGTTAGTGCTTCGTCTTCCGTAAAAACCTTTTGCTTCCTGTAATATTTTTTTTCTTCTATCTTTTCTTCTTGTTCCATCTACTGCTCGTGGCATGAGTTATCTCCTGTTAATTAGAACTTGTAAGGAAGCATTATTCTTGCTTTCTTGGTTTCCGGGTCACTTAACACACCTGAATGTCTCAGATTTCTTTTTCGTTTTGTTGTCTTCTTGGTCAGAATGTGTCTGGAACCCTGCTTTTTGTATTTGACCTTACCAGTACCAGTTACTCTGTAACGTTTGGCAGCAGATTTTCTTGTTTTCATTTTTGGCATAATGTACCTTTCCTTTTGCGTTGCAGGGAACAAGAATTCCCCCTGAAACAGCATATATTTTACCGCATACAGCGGTTTGATTTACATTTAGATAATACTAGTAATCCGTTGCTCACTATTTATCTTTAGCATCTATTGCTTTTTTGTTTTCTTGGCAGAACTAACAATCATAGACATAAAACGTCCTTCCATTACCGGGTTCCTGTCAAGTGCATAACCTACATCATTTTCATCTAAAATTACAAGTACCTTATCAAGAACCACACGACCTAATTCAGTATGTGCAAGTTCACGGCCCCGGAATCTAATGGTTACTTTTACTTTATTTCCTTCAGACAAAAATTCAATAACATGTTTTGTCTTAAACTGCAAATCATGTTTCTCAATCTTAGGCTGCATTCGAATCTCTTTAAGTTTAACCTGTGTCTGTTTTTTCTTAGCTTCCCGCATCTTTTTTTCTTGTTCATACTTAAATTTTCCATAATCAAGAATTTTACAAACTGGCGGGTTTGCATTTGGTGATACTTCCACCAAGTCGAGTCCGGTATCCGCGGCTAGGGTAAGTGCTTCCTGTATCGGCACAACACCCCGTTGTTCTCCCTGGTCATCAATCAAACGAACTTCAGGTACCCGAATCTGATTATTAAGCCTCTGTTTTTTTGCAGCCAATCTTCCTCCTACTGTTTTACTTATCAAAACATCATAAAAAAACAAATAATAGAGATCAGATCCTATACCATTGGTACAAGCCCGATCTCTTGTTTAATTATAGCAAAATATACCATGAAGAGCATTATGAGTCAAAGGTATTGATTGCAAAAGAGATATTTTAAAGATGGCTTTTTAATAATTAAAAAAATTATGCATTTTCTGCAGAGCCTAAAACATCAATATTTTTTCTTTCATACATTTCTTTAAGCTCTGCCCTTGCCGGCCCAAGGTATTTTCTCGGGTCAAATTCGCCAGGATTCTCAGCCATAGTTTTCCGGATAGTTGCTGTCATTGCCAATCTTCCATCAGAATCTATATTAATTTTACATACAGCCAATTTAGCAGCTTTTCTTAATTGTTCTTCAGGAATACCTACTGAATCTTTTAATGAGCCGCCATACTGTATAATTGTCTTAACATATTTCATTGGGACTGATGAAGAACCATGGAGGACAATAGGAAAACCCGGTAGTTTTTTTTCAATTTCTTCAAGAATATCAAACCTTAGGGGAGGGGGAATTAAGACGCCGTCTTTATTTTTTGTACATTGTTCCGGTTTGAATTTATTTGCACCATGACTTGTACCAATTGAGATTGCAAGGGAATCAACACCGGTTTTTGAAACAAAATCCTCAACTTCTTCCGGTCTGGTGTAGGTGGATTCTTCCGCAACAACATCATCCTCAATTCCAGCAAGAACGCCGAGTTCGCCTTCAACTGTAACACCTCTTGGGTGTGCATATTCAACTACTTTTTTTGTCAATGCAACATTTTCTTCATAGGAAAAGTGTGATCCGTCAATCATAACTGAGGAAAACCCGTTATCAATACAGTCTTTGCATGTTTCAAAGCTGTCTCCATGGTCAAGATGCAGGGAAATCGGAATCTCACAGCCCAGTTCCTTAGCGTACTCAACAGCACCGCGTGCCATATTCCGTAAAAGATTTATGTTAGCATAATCCCTGGCACCTTTTGATACCTGAAGGATTACTGGAGATTTTGTTGCTGCACAAGCTTGTATGATTGCCTGCATCTGTTCCATATTGTTAAAATTGTAAGCAGGAACCGCATAACCGCCCTTGATAGCTTTTTCAAACATTTCTGTTGTGTTTACGAGACCTAATTCTTTGTAGGATGTCATTCTATACCCCTTGTAAAATTTGTTTATTATTAACGAAAAGCTCATTATACAAAGCAGCCCATAGTAATGGGCAACTCTGCAGTCTGAGTCATTCATTGAAGAACTTACTGCATAAAATCTTGTTGGTCAATACGTATTACGCCCGTCCGGTTCCCT
>JAGLNY010000433.1 GCA_023139255.1 Spirochaetales bacterium | reverse complement strand
TTATATTATTGCATTTATGGTGGCCGTAATATCACTTTCAATCATAATAACCTTTTTCTACAATAAAAGTAAAAACATTTTAATAGCAATGTGGATCCATTTTTGGTTCAACTTCTTATTGAAAATTGTGATAATTGATCTACTTTCTTTGTTAATATATCTCTCAGCTGGATATCTGATTTTAGCAATCCTTGTAGTTCTGTTAAACAAGAAAGAGTTGATGAAAATAGAGAAGCAGGCAAGCTGAACAGATTCTTCCGGTAGTGCACCAGCCTCTAATGACGCAGCATCAGATATGTTTTATTGATAGGAAAGTAGGTATATGTTTAAAAAACTAAAAGAGCAAATTCTCACAATTTTAATTTTTTCCATATCATCATTAATTTTATCTATTTCTATATATCTATTAATTCCCATAGTTATGAAAACGTTTCAAATACCCTTTGCAATAGCATATTTGGGATGCTTTTATTTCCCTTTTGTAGGTTTATTATTGACTGCTCTGATTATATATAGAAAAGAGGGACATAAATTAACCATTAAAGAGATCAGTACACGGCTAAGGCTTCATAAGCTAAATAAAAAGTCATTAAAGCTGTTAGTGATTTTCTTCTTGTTGGTAGGAGTAGGTTTTCTTGTTACGAGCTTACTTTCTCGATTAATATCGGACAATATCAAATTTCTTGCTGTTCCGGAGAGTTTTCCAGCCGGTTTAAATCATAACAAAGAACAAGTACCAGGGTATTTCTTTGGTTTTTCAATGAAAGGAGTTTGGTGGTATCCGGTCCTCTATTTTATCGGTTGGGGATTTAATATATTTGGTGAGGAGCTGTTATTTCGTGGAATCCTACTTCCAAAGAACGAAAAATCTTTTGGTGATAAGGCCTGGATATTCCAGGGAACCCTCTGGGGATTATGGCATATATTCTGGTATTGGCAGTTTATTCCATTAATTATTTTTGTAGCATTACCGCTTGTCTATGTAGTTCAAAAGAGTAAAAATACCTGGGTTGGAATAATAATCCATGGAATATTGAACTTGATACCTCTTATAATCATTATTAGTCAAGTGTAGCGCATTGAGAAAAGGGAGAAAATCCATGGAAAGTAAAATTGAAATTTACAAAGCAGTCGATAATAGTACAGAAATAATAGTACAGTTTGAGGCTGATACCGTTTGGCTAAATCGCCATCAGTTATCAACGTTATTCAACCGTGATATTAAAACAATTGGAAAGCATGTAAACAATGTGTTTAATGAAGGAGAGTTAGACAAAAAAGCAACTGTCGCAAAATTTGCGACAGTTCAAACTGAAGGGGAAAGAAGTGTCGAAAGGATAATTGAACACTACAATCTTGATGTAATCATCTCAGTCGGTTACCGGATCAAATCTCAACAGGGTACACAATTTCGCCAATGGGCAACCCAACGTTTAAAAGACTACCTGGTCCAGGGCTATGCAGTAAACGAAAAACGTTTAGCCCAGAAGCAGCAGGAGGTTGAATACCTCAAATCAGGAATCAGAATTGTCAGCCGGGCTATCGAAAATGCAACCGACGAATCCAATAAACAGGTATTTGAACTTTTCTCAAAAGGTTTGGGACTTTTAGATGACTATGACCATGAAGAGCTGGATGTTAAAGGAAAAACAACCCAGATCACATATTATCCAGACTATCAGGACTATATGGATTTAATAAGCAGCATGTATTCAGATTTTGAATCAGATGTATTTGCTCAACCTAAGGATGAAAGTTTTAAGAGTTCGATCGGCCAAATCCAACAAAGTTTTGGCGGGGTTGAAATCTACCCCTCCCTTGAAGAGAAGGCTGCAAATCTACTCTATTTAGTCACCAAAAACCACTCTTTTATTGATGGCAACAAACGTATTGCTGCAGCCTGTTTTGTCTACTTTTTAGAGCAGAATAATGCCCTTCTATCAAAAATCGGAAAACCTCTAATCGGCAATGATACTCTGGCAGCACTAACCCTTTTTATTGCAACAAGCAAACCGGAGGAGTCGGGAATTGTAAAACGATTGGCAATAAGTATCCTCAACAGGAATAAAATATAATGATCTCGGCGCCCTTTCCTCGTAAAGATATAAATATAATGATCTTGTAATGCTCTCAAGAAATAATAAGTTGATAATTTACAAAACGGGAAAGTGTCAGAACCCATCAAATTGGATTCCATTTGGAAGACCTGTAAGAAATTCATTGAATTACAAGTTCACAATAAAGAAAAAAAGCTCGCCGTCTTGACAATCCTTGATAATGCAACTAATTATTAACAATAATCTTTTTGGAGAAATAAAATGAATAAAAATAGAAAAACCGCAATAATCGTAGGAGTATTAATCCTGCTAGCCTACAGCATACTCGGATCCAATAACCCGGATGCAAAAATATTGGGTATGTTGTGTGAAGTGATCAGCGGACTCGCTGTTATCATCATCTCTATACTAATGTTTCCATACCTCAAACCATACGGTAAGAAAACATCACTCTGGTACCTTGTCCTAAAAGGCGTTGAAGGCATACTCATGGTTATCGCAGGAATTCTATTCCTGATCCACAGCACCCAACTCTTAAATATTCGCGATGGAATTTATCTGGTTCATGGATACATATTCGCCATACCAGCCCTGCTGTTCTATTATCTACTCTACAAATCAAAACTCATCCCAAGATGGCTGTCAATCTGGGGCGTTATCGCAGCCATAATACTCATAATAGTTAACCTGCTGGAAGCAACAGCAATTATCCCGACACTGGAAATCCTGTATCTCCCAATAGTATTAAACGAAGTGGTTCTGGCAATATGGCTATTTGGTAAAGGATTTAATTCCTCCGCGATCACCTTGTTTGAGTAAGCAGACAGGTTAAGCAGACAGGGTTAAGCAAAAAACAAAAAAAGGACCGCGGTTCGTTAAAACCGCGGCCAATAGCTAAAATGTAGA
>JAGLNY010000432.1 GCA_023139255.1 Spirochaetales bacterium | reverse complement strand
TCTATCCAGCTGAGCTACCCGCCCAATGTTTGGGAATATTACTTTCATTGGGGTTGGTTGTCAAGGTACGTGGTGGTGAAATCCGATGTCGAACTTACGCTTTTACCGTTTTTATATAGCTTGCTAACTCTTCCTGGATTAATGGATTTTTCTGATACCCGCCTCCGAGGTGCTGCCAGAAGCACTCTGCAAAGGGAACTCCTACCATTTGCCCAAGTTCCATATTGTATTTTTTCATTTCCCCAAAAAAATCATCAATTTTATGCATATGCTTCATTAACTCAATTTGGGACACATGAAAGGCCAGCATCTCCATCTTTATCTCTATTACAGAAGTAATGTCTATAAAGAATTGAGGAGGCGACAAAGGAACCCCCAATGGATCAGTTAATGACATAGGTGTGGTATGGTAGAGGAGCGGCGTAACCGGTACCGGCACTTCATCAATAGGAACGTTCGGCAGGGATGATATCATCGCGGCGGCATCTGTAATAGCTGCAGTGGCTCTGTGATCAGCATGATAATCCAGAGGGTGATGTGTTAAAACGATACCGGCCTCAACAACTCGGATTAATTTTACAACATCCAGCCGGATATCAGTAGAATCAAACAGAAAACCATCCCGCTGATCCAGACAAACATAATCAGCATCAAGCAGGGCGGCAGCACGTGCAGCCTCTTCTTTCCTCACCTCAATAGTTATATCTTCAGTACTCTGCACCCCACCCATACCACCGGCTGTCATAGTAGCAATGGTGATTTTATATCCCCTATCATGTAATAGTTTCAGGGTACCTGAACACCATGCTTCGGTATCATCAGGATGAGCCTGAATAACCAGAATTGATTTGTTAAACGTCATCAGGAATCTCCTTTATGTATATAGAGATCTTCTAAGGCTGCGAATTCCGGCAGCTCAGAGATGAGAGGTTTCATATAGTCAATAAATTTTTCTGTTACAAAATTTCCTTCTTTATTGATATAGTCATCCGGCAGGATTTTGGCTCTTACTGCAACAGTCTCTAAAGGTGCCTTTCCTAATTGAAATCTCACCGGGTTGGCTGAAATCCGGTCAATCGTGACCATCAACCCCGACTCACCCTGAAGTGCAAGCCGTACAGCTTCCTTCCCGCACTGATAAGCCTCTTCCAAATCCACTGGTTCTGCCCTGTCTATAGCACTCATAACTAACGATTCAGTTATCTGGAACTCTCCACGGGCATTATCCAGAGCCTCGCTGAGAATCGAATGAAGATTAATTGCGACACTGGCTCCACCCATTGCACCAAATTCTGTATTATTGAACTTATCTTTGCTCATAGATGCACTGACAGGAGTGCCGTCTTCATAGAGCAATCCTTCACTAACGACAACCGACAGCCAACCATAAGTCTCAACACATTTCTTTGCATCCTTTACAAAATTGTCCACATTGAATGGTCTTTCAGGACAGTATATCAAATGCGGGGCATCTGAAGGATCCTTTTTTGCCAGGGCGGTAGATGCAGCCAGCCAGCCTGCATCCCTTCCAATTGTTTGGTAAATGACGAACTGATCCACCTTTCTCATATCTCTGGCAAGTACCCCGGCCTCTTTTACATTCAAAATATTGCTGCGGGCAGCTGATGCAAACCCCGGGGTATGATCAGTGCCAAACAGATCGTTGTCGACGGTTTTTGGTATACCGATTCCCCGTAATTCATACTTCTCTTTCCGGCAGTACTCCTCAATTCTATGAATAGTATCCATAGTGTCATTACCGCCAATCAAAAAAAGATACCGTATATTATTTTTTTCCAAAATCTCTTTAATACGAGGAAAATCCTCATCTTTCAATTTATATCTTGAAGAACCCAGAGCTGAAGATGGGGTCGTTTTTAATCCGGCTATGACGGAATCCGGTTGTGATGAAAGATCATACAGTTGTTCCTGCATAAATCCCTCTATACCGAATTTCATACCCAGCATTTGTTCTATACATTTCGATTCC
>JAGLNY010000431.1 GCA_023139255.1 Spirochaetales bacterium | reverse complement strand
GAAGTTGACCGGAATAGCAAGGGACAAACAGGATGTTTTAGGCAGAAGCTATAAAGAAATGTTGCTTGAAGCTCTGGAAGAGAAGTTTCTCTCCCAGTCTCGACCCGAATCAGAAAAATGAAAGCCGGAAAAGTTTTTATAGATTCGGATGTTATTCTCGATGTTCTGCTTGAGCAGGAACCGTTTGTGCATTTTTCACAGCATTAGTAGATCCCTGGCACCGGTATCCACACAGAAAGACCAGGTGCACAGAACAACCTCAAAATATCTGTTTTATTACAAGGCTGCAGAAGGGGGTTCTTGATAATATTCCCACTTCCCATCATACTCTGAGGAAAATTATGAAATGAAAATTTAAAAAGAATCTCAACTAATAGACGTTAAACATTAAGAGAGGATAGTTATGAAAGAGTTGAAGATCGGGATATTGGGATTCGGGACTGTCGGTGCAGGAGTAGTTGAAGGTATCCGGAAAAATGAAGAGCTGATTTCACAGCGAACAAGTATTCGGCCTTATGTGGCAAAGATTGCAGATATCGATATTGAGAGTGATCGCGGGATTGCGATTGGTGAAGGTATACTGACGACCGATGCTTTATCGGTAATAGACGATCCTGATATTGATGTGATCGTTGAGTTGGTCGGGGGTGTTACGATTGCAAAGAATTTTGTCCTACGCGCGTTGAGGAACGGCAAGCCGGTTGTGACCGCCAACAAGGCTTTGCTGGCTGAATGTGGTGAAGAGATTTACCAGGCTGCCCGGGATAGTAAAGCGGGGATCTATTACGAAGCAGCAGTCGGTGGAGGCATCCCTGTCCTGCGTTCTCAGCGGGCAGGTCTGATTGGCAACCATATTGAGAGCATCTATGGGATCCTGAATGGTACCTGTAACTATATACTGACCCGCATGGAGAATGAAGGTCTTCCCTTTGATGAAATTCTGGTTGACGCACAGAAACTTGGCTATGCCGAGACACCTCCTGACCTCGATATAGATGGAATTGACACTGCACACAAAGCGGTGATACTTGCTTCAATGGCCTATGGTGCCCCTATTCCAATGAAAGCCTGTCCCGTAAAGGGAATCCGTGGCCTTTCAAACCAGGAAATAGTGAATGCCGATGAGCTGGGATATCGCATCAAATTGCTTGCGATTATCAAGGACAATGATGGAGAAGTGGAACTCTCAGTGGAACCTGCGCTTATCCCGAAAAATCATATGATCGCTTCAGTCAGTGACTCCTTTAATGCCGTTTTTGTCAGAGGCGATTTAGTTGACGATACCATGTACTATGGCAGGGGTGCTGGTCGGCTTCCCACCGGCAGCGCTGTAATAGGTGATATTATGGAAGCCGCCGCTGACAAGTTTAATGGAGCCGGCGTACCAGTAAGTGTAACTATGATGCTTCAGAAAGATGCTCTCGCATACTGTCCGTCTGAGAAAATCGTGAAACGGTACTACCTCCGTCTTAGCCTTTTTGACCAGCCTGGTTCCATGGCAAAATTAATGGATATTATGGGGCGTAACAATATTAGCATAGCCTCTATAGTCCAAAACGAACGATTCAAAGGGGGATACGCTCCGGTTGTTATTCTGACCCATAATATCAAAGAGGCTGATTACACCTCCGCTATTAAAGAGATAGGGGAACTCGATATCTCAGGTGCTGATCCCGTAAGCATCCGGATTGAGGATTTTGAGTAGATTTGCGATCCCCGGTG
>JAGLNY010000430.1 GCA_023139255.1 Spirochaetales bacterium | reverse complement strand
CTTATACATCATACCTCATACGTTTATAGGTATGCTAACATAGATCTTATATGTTGTAAAGAATATTGAAACCGGAAAATACTGAACGCGCAAAATATTTCATGGTTCAAAACAAAACATTAAGATTATTGTTGACAGACAATAGTATGCAATGTAGTATGATTGCATGCAGTATGCAATCATAGGAAATTCTTTTGATAAATACAAAAACACTTAGTGAGCAGACGTATTCAGAACTTTATAGGATGATTATGAATCATGAATTTTCTCCGGATGAAAAAATAACGGAGGAAAAGATTGCAAATCTACTTGGTGTAAGCAGGACAACAGTAAAGAAAGCATTTACAACATTGGTGAAAGAAGGTGTTTTGGAAGACATCCCTCGTAGGGGAGTATTTTTAAAAACATATTCGAAAGAAGAGATAGGAAAAATCTGTGATTTGCGTGAAATTACTGCAGGGTTGAGTGCTCGTTATGCTGCTTTAAATATGACCAGAAGGGATTTAAATTTCCTGGAATCAGTGTATAAGAAAATGGAATTAGCTTTAAAAAATCATGATAATGCAGCATATATTCAATGTGACCTGGAATTACATGAAGCAATTGTTAAATTCAGTGGATCCGCGATATTATCCGATATAATTTCTAACTTTAATCTCAGACTTAACCCTTTCAATATCGTTGGTTCTCGAAATTCGGAAGAGACAATAATGGAACATAGAAATATTATAGATTCTCTCGAAAGAGGGAACCCTGAAGATGCAGAAAATATCATGAGGAAACATCTTAGTAAAGGGAAAGAGATTCTTGTATATCATATTCCAGTTGTTGCTAGATAAGGAAGGTAGACGAAATGATAAATGTTGATTTAAATGCGGTCAAAGATCTGGTGCAGGAGTCCATTGATCTTGAGCGGCTTAGGCGCGGTTTCGAGCGTCAGACCCAGGTGTGCAAAAGACAATCCCCTGACTATGCCCCTTTGCTCTTGGGGCACTCGCAGGCATTCCTTGGACAGAGAAAGGAGAACCGCGAATACAAATTAGGCGAAAGTGTTTTGTCCGGGGGGGCGTCCGGGAAAAATCCGGTGCCTGAACTCAATGATTATCCACATTATTGTTTGGCTGAACAAATCGCTTCGCCGAAAGTGATGCTTTACGAGGCATTATGGGAAGTTTTGGGATGGTCCAGGACACCAAGTGACACCCAGCTTAGCGTAAGACCAAATTTGCACTGGTTCTCCGGTACGTGTTTCGGTTTGGATTATAAGGCTAGTGCAGAGGGTACCGTGTGGTTTAATGAACACATAGGTATTGATCAGGCATTGGATATTGATTGGGATAACGTGGAAAAAAGTGGAGAAGTGGGTCGGGTTGTGGAACATCTCCATTTTTTTAAAGATAACATTCCCGAAGGCGTTAACATCTATTATCCCATATCCATAGGGCCTCTCTCCATAGCAGATGCGATTCTTGGCCAGGATATATGGCTGCTATTCTATGATCAGCCCGAGAAGATGCGGAGACTAATATCAAATATCAGTGATATGATTATTAAATTGCTTAAGCTATTCAAAGGAATACTGGGCGATCCCCTTGGAAGCGCATGGGTCGGCCCTCTTCATATGGCGCGCGGCGGAGTTAAACTCGGCGATGATAGTATTGTAATGATGTCTCCTGAAATGCATAAGGAATTTGTTCTGCCATCCATAGAAAAAATCTGTAGCGTTTTTTCCGGAGGATACTGGCATTCCTGCGGTTATTTTCCTGAACACCTGAAGGTAATAAATAGTTCCGAGAAGATTACCGTGATCAATTTGGGAGAGCCCGAGGTATGGAATATGCCCGATACGGTAACACGTATTTTTGAAAGTGGACAACTCTACTACGGAGGCTGGGCACGCCTACCGAATGAACCACTGGAAGAATATCTGCGGCGTGGTGTAGAGATTTGCGGTCCCGAACGGAATCGTGCGATACTTTTCGCGATGGGAGAAAAGTTTGGAGTAAAAAGCGGCGATTGGCCCGAAGCGAATCAGACCATGGATTTATGGCATCGCCTACAGGATGACATCTACCCTCGTTGACAGCATCCCAATGACCGTGTGGTACAATTATGTTTGTTGGATTTGAAAAGCAAGCGGTTTTGCAGCTCAAATAAAATAAAAACATTTTTTTTAAAAACATGGATCATGATTTCGTTGACAGCTGGGTTTTGGTATAATAAAATATATTTGGTTATAACCCTATTACAACGTTTTACTCAAAGTTCGCATACCGAAAGTTCTAGAAAAACAGCCCGAAAATCACGCTGAAACTCTCTAATAAAACGCTAGTAATTGCTTGTAATATATAGACATAAGCCCGTTTGTTTTGTATAATTAATTTAGACAAAAAACAAACAAAACAAGGAGCTTATGCCTAAC